>JAHHIL010000054.1 GCA_019358975.1 Trichocoleus desertorum ATA4-8-CV12 | reverse complement strand
GTTAATTGCGGGGCTGGTAAGTTCTCGCGTCGAACATAGTTCACCTACCGCCCCACAATTAACGCGCCATTCATCTCACACCAAATCGAAGATTATGGTGTGAGGCTTTTGTCTTATCCAGCTAAATGTAGACCCAACTGAGAACGCTAAGCCCATCCCCATAAAACCTTTGGTCCAATTATCGGCGGGTAAGTAAGCAATCCCAACTGCCGTAGTCGAAATTGCTAGGACAAAAGCAGCCCAAGATTGAATAATCCAACCTGGGCTGTGAACTTGAGATCCCATGTCTTGCATAGTCTACCGACCACCCCTTGTAATTCAATCAGCTTTGTTGATTAACGTATCAATTCAAACAAGAGCTATATGAATTCAAAAGGGCAGTTCCTGAAGTGAACCCTGAAGCATGGACGGTATGAGCCTGTTTGAGTTAGGACAAGTACTGCCTTAACTTCAACAAACCCTAGCTTAGGCTCATTCTAAGAAAGTACGAACCTGACCGTCTGGGCTGAGCACCACTCGCACCCTAGGAGATTGATCTCCTGCAATTGGGGTAACAAACGGTTCACCGACTAAAGGCATGCCCGTGCGATCAATATAATCTCCAGCCGACTGTCCTAAAGGCACAATGCGCTGAATAGAACCATCCGCTCCAATCAAAAGCGTATACTCTAGCGTTTGCGTCAATCCTTCGGGAGGCTGCCAGCGTTCCTCAAAATAGCTTCTGACTTCGGCGACTTGGGGAATGCTATCGAAGGCTGAACCAGATGCCGCATCAGATGTTGGGGCTTGGGCGGCCTCTAAACTGGGGCTCACGCCTGCGTCTCCCTCTTCTGGAGCTGCGGCACTGCGAGCCGACTCTAGGTTCGGAAGTTTGGCAGCGGTCGGGGCAGGGGGCAAAGGTTCTGAAGCAGGTGCAGTTTCTTCTAATTGTGGCGCAGATTCAAACCGAGGTGCTAGCGCCACTGGTGCCGATTCTACCGGAATTGAGGCGATCGGCTTATTGGTAGTAGGTGGGGCCGCAGTTGAGTTAGCACCAGCGGGGGGTGGCGGTACTGGGGCCAGAGCGACTACATTTGGCGCACTTGTATTCGGCACAGGCACAGTGGGTATGCCTGACTGGATGGCTCCAGCCGGAGGTGGGGGTGGAACCGTCTGAGGAGGAGCAGGGACTCCTAAAGGCCCAGTCGGGACTTGCCCTGGAACCATTGCCTGCTGGCCTGTTGCTTGCGGATTGGAAAATGAGACCGCTGTTTTTAATTCAGGAGTCGGTTGATCCAGACTCTTGATCACACCCGCCGTCACACCCGCCGTCAGCAAAACAGCCGCAGCCGTTGGTGCCCAAGTGGGCAGAACGGGAACCCAACTGCGTTGACTCAGCTCAGGCAAGACTACTGTATCCGTAGCATAGTCATCCAAAGCGGCAGCTAAGTCAGCCAATTGAATGGCACTTAAAGTGATGACATTGGATGATGCGGTGGCTAAAGACCCTAAGTGGAGTCTGTGGGAAAGTAAGCCTTGAGGCTGAAGAGAAATGCGAGGTGATTCAAGCACGAGGGGGGCAGACGGAGCCGCTGCTTCTGCGGCACTGGCCAGTTCACCGGATTGATCGCTCAAGAGGGCATCTGTTTCTGGCTCTACCACACTCATAGCCGCTGCTCTAGCGGAGCGGGCCGCACTCAGATCAATAGCGGGTGGGGCTGCCGTTGGTGCTTCTAGCGTTGCTACAGACGATCGCGATCCTGGACTTATTAAGGCTGGCGATTGGTTAAGGAAGTTTTGCACATAGGCGCTGACGGCCTCACATAACTCATCAAGCTGAAAGCGATCGCCCCGCAAAGAAACTTGTTGAGCATCTGGCAAGCGCGGATCATCCAAACTCAGATGAAATCGTAGTTTTCTGAGCAGCGGACGACCTGCCCAACGAGATAAGGGCGAATCTTGGGCGACAATCTCTAGGGTGCAGGTAGGAGGAGTATACCGTCGCAGGACTGAAGTAGACAAAAAAGGCATGGGTGGTTCTAGAATGCGTCGGTGTAGGCTAGGCAATCGGAATTGAGTGAAGCAAAAGTGCTAACCCAGGGGTTAGACAGCGGCTACGCCATCCCGTGAACGATCCAAGAGGGCTAGCCAAAAACGACGGGGGCCACCAGGGGCACTGTAGAACAACAAGTCGATCAGCAGCTTGAGCGCCAAGTGCGTCAGGATGTCAGGCGGAGTTTCTTCCCCCTCTTCCATGCGCTCTTGGTAGGTGTTATTGAATTTGTCTAAATAATCTCCTAACAGCGCCGCTTGATGAGGTTCCTTGTTTTGCTCCGCCAGTTGTTCAAGTAGTGCCACAGCCCGACGAATTAATTCTTGGTGCTGCTTAGCAAGATGACAACTGATTAAAACGAGCGATCGCGCCTCCTCAACATCCAATTTCTTGCGCCCCCCCTGGCCCTTACGCAGCGGGCTCGACTGCCGCAATCGCCATAGGGCAACGCGATCGCTGATCATCTCTTCTAGGTTGAGGTCTGTAGCTGCTTGTAGCATTGCTTCAGAGCCAATCCCTGCTAATGCCTCCAGAGCTAGCAATATCAGGTCAAGATGAGCCTTGATATTGTCTAGCTGGCCAGAGTCAGCTTGGGAAGGCAGGGGAAGCTCTTCCCATCGAGGTGAAGCAGGCGGCTTAACAGTAGAGCGCATATCTTCAGGATAGAGAACAGGGCAAGACACAAGCTGGCGGTTACAAGTCTTGAAACAAGACTAAAAATCAGGCTCAGTTTTTCGCTCCTCACTAGGAAGGAACTTAACGGACAGGGCAATCGTTTAAATGCCATTCTAGCTAGTCTAACGAGCAACTGAATGCAATCCAATCACCCTCTTGGTTGACATCCCCTACATACCAGCCCAGCAGGATGAGTGGAGTACGGGTCGGGTTTGGCTCAACATTTAAGCTGCTAGCCAGCAGTGCATCACATTAACCAGAACCTTTAGCTGACGTGAGAAAAACAGGGATTTCCGTGGTGGTTACGAAATTATCGCTTTAGTAGAATTTTCCAGCAGTTTAGCTGCAAACGTCTCAAAATTTTTGGCTTGATTGTGGTCTTGATACCAAGCATGGGCCTGGTCAGCGATCGCCTGACAAGTCTCTAAAGGGACGGGAGAAGATTGATTATCCGCAACGAAAAAGTTGGTATAAGCGAACAGGCGATCGGCTGGTGCAGATTGAGCTTGAGTGACCACAGGGACCAATCCATGCGCACAATAAGCAGCAAGCACACCAGACTTTGAAAGCTTACGATTGTCTTGGGAGTGAGCAAAACCCGCGAATGAGTTCAACATCAACTCGCTCACCACCTCCGCAGGTTGTTCCCCCATTTCCACCAAACGGATACCCTGAATTTCGGAAGTATTGAGATTAAGGGAAGGGCCGACATCGCAAATTTCTGCAATGTTGAGGCGGCGACAAGCCTTGATCAAAGCGCCGAGCGATCGCCGATAAACCTTACTTCTACGCCCAGGTGTACCAAACACTACCATCCGTCGAACTCGCTCACTCAGCAAAGGAATCTCCGACGGTTCGCCCATCCCAGAAAAGACAGGAATACTGGTCACGGGAGAGTGCAAACGCCGCTCTAACTGAGCTTGAGTGGCTGAATTATTTGTCAGAATTGTGTCGGCACACCTGGCAATTCGCCAAGCAGCAGCGCTCTGCCAAGGCAATAGATATAAGGTTTTTCGCAATAAGACAAAGTGGGGAAATTCATGAAACATGATCACCAAAGGAAGGTGGCGTTGCTGTTTCACGGTGGCTAAAGCATCTGCAAGCCAGAACGGAGCCCCATATTTGAGTTCGTAAGGATAATCGGAGTAGTGTAAAAGAATGCTGTCTATGTTGGAAGGAATGGCACTCAGCAACGCTTCTGGGGTATTTGCCGCCATTTCCGTAACTGGAAAGCCAGCGATCGCGGATCGGGGTGCCCCTGCCATAGGGTTGGTGAGGAAATGAGTGGTGATGCCATAGCAACTGCTCAGCCCGTGAGCTAGCTTCAAAGCGTAATCACCAATCCCGTCGATCGCAGGGAATAAGCGGGGATAAATCTGCAAAAGGTTCATCTGGATAGTAGCCCTCTAGCAATTTTCACTTTCTACTTTGCTCACTGTTCGTCAATTCGTCCACTCACCAAAAGTTCACTCACCAGAATAAGTGTTTGGTTTCATCTATGTCTTCGGAATTGCAGCGGCTACCTCACTACACTGCCAAAACGGTGCGAGAACAAGGCAAACAATATTATGTGGATCAGCAGGGTAGACGCTTACCGAGTGTCACCACTATTCTTAATGCCACGAAGCCAAAGGCGCATCGGGAAGCCTTAGCAAATTGGCGCGATCGCGTGGGGCCAGCCGAAGCCACTCGCATTTCTGGGGCAGCAAGTCGGCGAGGAACAGGCACGCACAAGCAAATTCAGCGTTACCTATTAGGTGAAGAAGTCGTTTGCTCAGAAGCTGTGCAACCTTACTGGGAGAGCATTGAGCCTGTGTTGCAGCAAATTCACCACATCCGCTTAGTAGAAGGCTTTGTGTTTCATGACGACCTAGGCTACGCCGGACAAGTAGACTGTGTGGCTAGCTACCAGGGGGTGCCCTGTGTTTGTGATTGGAAAACGGCTGACAAACCTAAGGAAACCCTAGAGCGACTTTACGATTACCCGCTGCAACTGGTTGCCTACTTAGGTGCAGCCAATCAGCTCTATCAAGACCATGAACTAAACTTGGCCCATGGATTGTTAGTCGTAGCGCTTCCTGGTCTAGCGGCAGAAGTATTTTGGTTTGAGGCAGAGGCACTTAGCGCTTATTGGCAACAATGGGAAGCTAGAGTGGCGGAATTTTGGCGACGAGCAAGGTACTGGGAAAGAAAAAGAAAAGGATGAAGGAGGAGGGATGTTCGCGAAGCGTTCCGAAGGAAAGGATGAAAAGTTTAGAGCGTGGGAACTTGCGATCGCCACAACAGGATACAGTTCTGCGATCGCTCAGGCTCCGATGTTAATTGCACCGTTTGGAGCTACTTGTGTTTTAGCCTTTGCCGCTCCCGAAAGCCCCCTAGCCCAACCGCGTAATATTATTGGCGGTCACTGTTTAGCCAGTCTGATCGGCTTGACTTGCCTACATCTGTTTGGCTCCGAGGCTTGGGTGATGGCGCTGGCAGTAGCGACTGCGATTGGTTGTATGCAGTTGACTCATACACTGCACCCACCCGCCGGGGCTGTCCCACTCGTCATCATCATGACAGGAGCCAGTTGGAAATTCTTTTTTACACCCGTTCTGACAGGCTCCATTTTGCTGGTGTTGTGTGCGGTTGTCTTTAATAACCTGGCCGATGATCGAAAATATCCTAAATACTGGCTTTAGCAGCAAGACCTAAAAAGCACCAAAAGGCGCGGCAAGCTAAGAATCGTTGCAGCCAAACCCAAAGGTGACAAACCATGTAGCTTTGCAGGGGAAGATGGATATAGGCCACAATATTGGTCTTAGCTCACTTACTGACCTTGCATCTTTGTTAGCGACATCTATGAAGTCTTATCTGGCTGCCGCCATTCAAATGAATAGTCTGCCTAATTTGGAAAAAAATTTAGTGCAGGCAGAAGAACTGATCGACCTTGCAGTGCGGCAGGGAGCCGAATTGATCGGGTTGCCAGAAAATTTTTCCTTTTTAGGGGATGAGGACGCCAAGCTGGATCAAGCAGAAGCGATCGCCGTTGAAAGCGAAAAATTCCTCAAAACGATGGCTCAGCGCTTTCAAGTCACCATTTTGGGGGGTGGCTTTCCGGTTCCTGTGGGCAACGGCAAAGTTTACAACACAGCCCTGCTAATTGATCCGAGTGGACAAGAATTGGCCCGCTACGAGAAAGCACATTTGTTTGATGTGGATCTCCCCGATGGCAATACCTACCGCGAATCTAGCAGCGTGCTTGCGGGAATGCGGGTGCCTCCCATCCATCCTTCCAAGGAGTTGGGCCAGATTGGGCTTTCCGTGTGCTACGACGTACGCTTTCCGGAGCTATATCGGCATTTGTCCCAGATGGGCGCAGAAGTGCTCTTTGTGCCCGCAGCCTTTACTGCGTATACGGGTAAAGACCATTGGCAAGTTTTGCTCCAAGCGAGGGCAATCGAAAACACTTGCTATGTAATTGCCCCAGCGCAGACAGGACGGCACAACACCATGCGGCAATCTCACGGCCATGCTATGGTCATTGACCCTTGGGGCGTGATCCTAGCTGATGCGGGGGATACACCGGGTATCGCGATCGCCTCGATTGAGCCAGCGCGTCTAGACCAAGTTCGCCGCCAAATGCCTTCCTTGCAGCATCGCGTGTTTATCTGACCAGATTTAGCCTCCAGCTTCCCAATTTTCTAGCTTCTGACAGGACTCCTAACGTGGGAGGAGCTTAATTCTGTAAAGAAACCTGTACATTAGACAGAATGAGTTCTGTGGAAGCAATGGCTGATCTTACTGCCTGGATAGCCTCCTCAATTTTCTCCATTCCTTTTGTTCTGCCCGCCAATCCATTGCTAGCAACAGCAACCGAAACTGAGAGCAGCGCCCTTGTACTCGCAGGGGTCTTGCTCAGCTTAGTTGTGGTTTATTTAGCCAGCAAAATTGGCGGCGAACTTTGCGCTCGAATTAACTTACCCCCAGTCCTAGGAGAGCTGCTGGGTGGTGTAGTGGTGGGTATTTCAGCACTGCATCTGTTGGTATTTCCGGAAGGTGGAGCAGATAGTTCTACCTCCGTGGTCATGAATTTCATGCAAATGACAACAGGCTTGGGGACCGAATCGATCGCCAGCCTGTTTGCTGCCCAAAGCGAAGTTATTTCTGTCCTCGCTGAACTGGGTGTCGTAATTTTGCTATTTGAAATTGGCCTGGAATCAAACTTAAAAGAACTGATTCGGGTTGGTCCTCAAGCCGCAGTAGTCGCTGTGGTCGGAGTTGCTGCGCCCTTTGCCGCAGGCACCGCTGGACTGATTACCCTCTTTGGTGTGCCCACGGTTCCGGCGATCTTTGCGGGAGCAGCCCTGACGGCTACAAGTATCGGGATTACTGCAAGAGTTTTGGCGGAAATTCAGCGCCTCAACTCCCGTGAAGGCCAGATCATCATTGGTGCGGCGGTCTTAGATGACGTGCTTGGCATCATCGTTCTCGCGGTGGTTGCTAGCTTAGCGAAAACTGGAGAAATCGAAGTCACAAATGTGATTTATCTGATTGTGAGTGCCACCGTTTTCTTGGTGGGCTCGATTCTTCTGGGTCGCTTTCTCAGTCCCTTCTTCGTTTCCTTAGTCAATCAGCTAAAGACACGCGGTCAACTGCTAATTTCGGCCTTAATCTTTGCCTTTATTCTGTCCTATGTTGCAGCGGCAATTCAGCTAGAAGCCATTCTGGGAGCATTTGCAGCAGGCTTAATTCTGGCAGAAACGGAAAAACGCAGCGAGCTGGAAGAACAAGTCATTCCCATCGCCGACATGCTCGTACCGATTTTCTTTGTCACGGTAGGGGCTAGAACGGATATTGGTGTCCTCAACCCAGCAATTCCCAGCAATCGGGAAGGCTTGGCGATGGCCGCCTTTTTGGTTCTGGTGGCGATCGTGGGCAAAGTTATCACTGGGTTAACTGTGTTTGGTCAGCCCAACATTAATCGGCTGGCGATCGGGGTAGGGATGATTCCACGGGGCGAAGTGGGATTAGTCTTTGCTGGCGTTGGTTCAGCTAGTGGTATTCTTTCCAAACCCTTGGAAGCGGCCATCATCGTTATGGTGATTTTGACCACATTTCTTGCTCCCCCGCTCTTACGAGTCGTCTTTCAAACTGAGTCCGACTCTTCTACAGATGAAGCAACAGACTTCGCTCTCGAAGCCAGCCAAGCTCAGCCATTGAGCGGGAACCTAGAGACGCAAAGCGATCGCACCGAGGTAGTAGAAACCTTAGAACCTACCCCTGAGCCAGGGCAACACTAGCCAATCGCTCTTACTTGCAGGTTAGTTTTCAGGATTTCTGTCTAGATATCCTGAGGACGTTTCCTGCGGGTTGATTAACACTATTGGATGAAACTTGTATGGCCGAGTCTGCGTCCGATCGCCTATCAAGCTCAATTGTATAGGGGAGTCTTCGGGCAGCAAGGTGCTTTCAAGCGTTAGCCGCATCAGTCGGCAGCGGCTGAAATGCAAGCAACGTCTGCAAATTACACTGTTAACCAAGACTCTAACTAGATAAGGCTCTTGATTGAACTGAAATGTTGGTGGGGTGAGGAATGTGGAGCAACACTTCAGTTGCAAATGACCAATCTAGTAAAGCTGTTGAAGCGGCTTAGTTCAAGCAAACAATTCTGTCTAGTTCATCAATCTTTGGCTCGTAAACGTAAAACTGTGGTGTAACCTAAATCGTGGTATTTTTCAACGCAGCCTTAAAGTTTGAACTTAACAGAGGAATATAGCCCAGCATGGGTTTTGCCTTACTGAACTGGGTTGATTTTCAACTCGCCAACAGCTTACAGCGACACAATCCAAACGAGGAGAAATCACAGTGAGGCTTCACTGGCTATTACCCAGTTTTCTGGGCATTATTCTGCTGTCGTCCCCTGCAGAAGCGGCTAGACTACAGTCTTGGCAATTTGATGCCAACCAAAATCGACTTGACTTTACCACCGATGATGGCGTTCAACCGAGAGCCCAGCTGATTGCGAATCCCACTCGCTTGGTAATTGATTTACCAGGGACCAAAGTGGGTGGAGCCCTCAGGAATCGACAGGTAGGTGGAGGGATTCGTTCGATTCGAGTGGGACAGTTCGACCCTCAAACCACTCGGATCGTGATTGAACTGACGCCAGGTTACACCCTTGATCCGCAGCAAGTGAAATTCCGGGGTCGTTCTGCCAACCAATGGTCTGTGCAGCTGCCTACTCCCCAGCCTGTGGCTTCATCCGGCAACTCTGGTGTGGTAGTACCCAGTAGCTCACCTGTCACCCCTACCCCTACCGCAGCTCAGCCCGTGGTCACAGGAGCCACCACTCAAATTCAGAATGTGCAGGTGACACCCGATGGCATTTTTGTCCGGACTACAGGTCGGGCACCGGAAGTTGCAGTCAACCGCAGTAATAATGGGCAGCAAATTGAAATTTCCCTCAAAGGGACGGCCATTTCTCCGAGGTTGACGCAGCGAACCATCTCAGTTAACCGTTATGGGGTGGGTCAACTACAGGTTAGTCAAGCGCAAACGTCACCTCCGGTCGCTCGGATCACCCTGAATGTCGCGAGGACTAGCCCCGATTGGCAGGCTACAGCGAGTAACTTAGGTGGCGTTGTTCTGGTGCCAACAGGTGGTGTGACGGCTGCGACAGCAGAGAGCCAACGTCCTACACCTGACAACTCGCGCCCAGTGCCAACCACGAGTGATCCTGATACGAATCAAGTCGCCACGATTGATGCCGTTGATCTAGAAAATAATGGCAACCAACTCGTGATTCGGGCCAATCGCCCATTGACCTATACGACTGGCTGGGATCGCACTTCGGGGCTGTATCGCATCACTGTTTCCTCAGCTCGTTTGGCGGAGCAAGTTCGCGGGCCCAAGCTGGATGCTACTAGTGCTTTGTTACGAGTGCGATTGCGGCAAGAAGACCCGCGCACAGTGGCGATTTTGGTGCAGCCAGCAGCAGGTGTGCAAATTGGTGACGTTAATCAACCTAGCAACCAAATTCTGGCTTTACAGCTGCAACGCTCTCGCCCTACACCCGTGGTACCTCCGGGTAGCCCAGTGGGTTCTATTCCGGTGCCTCCGCCAACCACAACCAATTCCCCCATCACCAACATACCGAGAAACCCAAATGGGCGGCTGGTGGTCGTTATTGATCCAGGGCATGGTGGCCCTGACCCAGGCGCTGTTGGTATCGGTGGTTTACAGGAAAAGGGACTGGTGCTAGACATTTCCCGTCAGGTGGCCGCGAGATTGGGGCAACAAGGTGTGCAAGTCGTGATGACTCGTGAGGACGATCGCGACTTAGATTTAGAACCGCGAGTGGTCTTAGCGGAGCGAGCCAACGCCAGTTTATTTGTGAGCATTCATGCCAACGCAATTAGCATGAGTCGCCCCGATGTCAATGGACTCGAAACCTACTACTACAGCAGTGGTGAGCGGCTAGCTCGGACGATTCATAATAATGTGCTTCAGGGAACTGGGGCTCGCGATCGCGGGGTTCGCTCCGCTAGATTCTACGTTCTGCGTAGAACGTCCATGCCTTCAGTTCTGGTAGAAGTAGGGTTTGTCACCGGGGCAGAGGATGCGGCTAGACTCTCAACGTCTAGTTATCGCACCCAAATGGCTGACGCGATCGCCCGTGGTGTTCTACAGTACATCCAGCAAAACTTTTAGTCCCACCTGAATGCATTCATCCGTGTCTAATCACTCCCAACCAAACTCATCCTCCGAACGCGACCAGCTCCACTTAGAGCATCCAGCCAGCTTAGAACCCAATCTACCTGCTACGTTTGCTACAGAACGACAACGTGCCTATATTGGCGTATTTGACAGCGGGGTGGGAGGAATCACAGTTTTGCGAGAGATGTATCGGCAGTTGCCTAACGAGTCGATTCTCTATTTTGGAGACACCGCGCGTCTGCCCTATGGAACGCGATCGCAAGCCGAGATTTTGCAGTTCGTGCGAGAGATTTTGGCTTGGATGGTGCAGCAAGGGGTCAAAATGGCCATCATGGCTTGCAACACCAGCTCAGCCCTGGCTTTAGAAACAGTCCGGCGGGAATTTAAAATCCCCATTCTAGGCTTGATTTTGCCAGGAGCCCGGGCCGCAGTTCAACAGGGGCGTCGGATCGGGGTGATTGCAACTCCTGCAACTGCCGCTAGCAATGCCTATCGGCGTGCTGTCCTCGAAATTGAAGACACGGCTGAAGTGTGGCAGGTGGGGTGTCCAGAGTTTGTCCCGTTAGTAGAACAAAATCGGATTAGCGATCCTTACACTTATGAAGTCGCTCAGGAGTATTTAGCACCGCTATTGCAGCACCAAATTGATACCCTCGTTTATGGCTGCACTCATTATCCGCACCTAGCACCTGTCCTACGCACCTTACTGCCGCCATCGGTAAAGCTAGTTGATCCAGCCGTGAGTGTGGTAGCTGCCGCCGCCCAAGAGTTAGAGCTGTTGGGATTGAGAAACACGCGGCTACCGATGCCCACTCGCTTTTGTGTCAGCAGCAACCCCGACCAGTTTGCCCAAGTTTCTGTACAGTGGCTCGGTTTCACACCAATTGTAGAAAAAATTAATTTACCAGAAGTACTCAGTCAGCCAGTTTCTTGAGCAACCTAGACTAATCTGTCGGAGCTGGGCAGGAGCTTAACCGATGAAAGACCCACAATAGCAACACTGGGATACTCATCGCTGCCCAACTCCAGTTTTGGCAGTTAATAAACCACCTGGTTGCGAGGCTGAAACCCTGTGAATTTGGTTTACTTACTACTCAAAACCTCTTGGGTGAGTGTGGTGCTGGCAATGCTGACTGGGCTGCTAGGCGGTGCAAGTAGCACGGGCCTGATTGCTCTGATCAACACCACTCTAAGCAGCCAGAATCCGCCTACTGCGGCTCTAATGCAAAGGTTCGCGGCGTTGGGTTTAGTACTGTTGCTCAGTACGATCGCCTCGCAAATTTTGTTGGCTCGGCTTGCCCAAGGCTCTATCTTTGAATTGCGGTTGCTGTTGAGTCGTCAAATCCTGGCTTCCCCGCTACGACAACTGGAAGCCCTCGGCGCATCTCGACTATTGGCTACCCTCACCGACGACATTCAATCGGTTGCCAACGCTCTCTTCTCATTTCCGGTGCTGTGTATTGATCTGGCAATCCTGGTGAGTTGTCTTGCTTACCTGGCATGGCTTTCCTTGTCTGTGTTTGGGTTGATGATGCTAGTGCTAGTGCTGGTGATCGCTAGCTTGCAAATCATTATCAGTAGAGCCAGAAAAGCCCTCTCGCTAGCCCGCAAAGAGCAAGACAGCTTACTGCATCATTTCCAAGCCATCATCGCAGGCATCAAAGAACTAAAGCTGCATTACCAACGGCGACAAAGCTTCCTCACCGAAGATCTGTATACCACTGCGAGTGCTGCCCGTGACCATAACATCGCAGGCATGACCACTTTCGCGATCGCCGGAGGCTATGGACTCCTCGCCACCTTTTTGATCATTGGTTTGCTGCTTTTCGCCTTACCCCGCTTTGTCAGCACCAGTCCCGAAATTTTGTCTGGTTACGCTTTAGTTGCACTCTATTTAATGCTGCCCTTTCAAGGAATCTTGGGGGTGATTCCCGTTTTGAGCCGAGCCACTGTAGCTCTAGACGCGATTCAAGCCTTGGGATTAGCCTTGGCCGAACACACTACAGAAACAACGGCGATCGCCCCTCCTGCCCCTAATGCGACTTGGCAACAACTCGATCTCGTAGCTGTGACTCATGCCTATAGAGGCGAACGAGAGGAAGATGGTTTCACCCTAGGGCCAATGACTTTAAGCTTTCAACCCGGAGAAGTAGTGTTTCTGGTGGGGGGTAACGGTAGCGGTAAATCAACGCTCGCCAAGCTAATTACAGGGCTTTACAGCCCGGAAGTGGGTGAGTTGCAGCTTGACGGTCAAGCGATTACGGATGCCAATCGGGAATGGTATCGGCAGCATTTTTCGGTAGTTTTCGCCGACTTCTATCTGTTCGATCGCTTGTTGGGGTTGGGCGATCGCGGCGATCTCGATCCGCAAGCCAAAGAGTATCTGATCCAGCTCCACCTCGACCACAAAGTCCGCGTTCAAGATGGCACACTGTCCACCACGACGCTTTCTCAGGGACAACGAAAACGGCTGGCACTGCTCACGGCGTATTTAGAAGACCGCCCCATTTACCTATTTGATGAGTGGGCATCCGATCAAGACCCGATTTTCAAAGAAATTTTCTACACACAACTGCTGCCAGAACTGAAGCAGCGAGGCAAAGCTGTCTTGGTGATTAGCCACGACGACCACTATTTCCATCTCGCTGACCGCATTGTGAAGCTGGATTATGGCAAGCTGGAATACGACAAGCGCATTGCTGCCTAATTTTGCCCGTGCCCAACCCTCGCCAACTTGCTTTCCTTGCCCTGCGATCGATCCAACGCGATGCCTTTGCAGATGTAGCGCTCGATCGCGTCTTGCAAGATGCTGAACTGAATAGCCAAGATCGACGGTTAGCGACCGAACTGGTATATGGCAGCGTCAGACGACAACGAACTTTAGATGCGCTGATCGATCAATTGGGCAAAAAGAAATCGCACCAACAACCTCCAGATCTGCGGGCCATTCTGCACTTGGGACTGTACCAACTGCGCTACTTGAATCAAATTCCTGCCTCGGCTGCGGTCAATACTACCGTTGAGCTAGCCAAACAAAATGGCTTTGCGGGGCTAACCGGGTTTGTTAACGGCTTGATGCGGCAATACATTCGCCTCGCTGAATCCTCTGGCGATCCTTTGCAACTTCCGTCCGATCCAGTCCAACGATTAGGAATGCTACACAGCTACCCTGACTGGATTGTGCAAGTCTGGCTAGATCAACTAGATTTGGCTGAAACTGAGCAATTATGCGAGTGGATGAATCGTCCCCCTCACATTGACCTGCGAATCAATCCCCTCTGCACTTCCCTAGAGGCCGTAGAAGCAGCGATGCAAGCAGCAGGTGTGGCAGTAAAACGTTTACCTCACTTGCCCCAAGCTCTACGGTTACTGGAGCCTGCGGGTGCGATTCAAAAATTGCCAGGGTTTCAGGAAGGCTGGTGGATGGTGCAGGATGCCAGTGCTCAGTTGGTGAGTTATCTGGTTGACCCGCAACCTGGAGAATTTGTGATTGATGCTTGCGCCGCGCCTGGTGGTAAAGCTTTGCACCTAGCAGAATTGATGCAAGATCAAGGCACTATTTGGGCTTGCGATCGCACCCCATCTCGCCTGAAGAAACTTACAGAAAACGCCGAACGCTTAGGCATCCATTCCACCGAGATCAGCATTGGCGACAGCCGCGACCAACCGCAATTTATTGGCAAGGGCGATCGCGTTTTGCTAGATGCGCCTTGTTCTGGCCTCGGTACGCTCAACCGTCACGCCGATGCACGCTGGCGACAAACTCCCGATCGTGTGCAAGAGCTGGCAACGCTGCAACAAGAACTGCTAACCGCCGCCGCAACTTGGCTCAAACCCGACGGAGTGTTAGTCTACGCTACCTGCACGCTACACCCCCAGGAGAACGAGCAAGCGATCGCAGCATTTTTAGCACAGCATCCCGACTGGCAAATTGAGCTGCCTGCCCCTAATTCACCTGCTACTGCCTTTGTCACGCCTCAAGGTTGGGTCAAAGTTTGGCCCCATCATCAACAGATGGACGGCTTCTTCATGGTTCGCCTCAAGTGTCCTACAGGCTAGCCTATAATAATCTGTTTATGTGAATTGGCAAAAAGTTTTTTATGCAGTGGCAACCAATAGAGAACTTACCATCAGATTGGAAGCAGTTAGCCAGTGCTGAGTTGCCACCTCTAGTTACGGTTTGGGATGAACAGGCACAGCGTCTTCGCTCCTCCGGAGAGTTTAAAACTTTTATGGAGAGGCTGCGCCGGGAAATTGCTATTGAAACTGGCATTATTGAACGTTTGTACACTCTGGATCGCGGGATCACACGCTTATTGATTGAACAAGGAATTAATGAGGCTTTAATTCCTCATGGAGCTACAGATCGCCCCGTCAAACAGGTTGTTTCTCTCATTCAGGATCAAGAGGCAGCAATTGAAGGACTCTTTGATTTTGTGGGTGGGCAAAGAACTCTCTCAACCTTCTATATCAGACAGTTGCATCAACTTCTAACACAGAGCCAGGATAGTACTGAAGCTTTCATTCCATCTACAGGTCAAGTAATCCTTGTTCCTATCATAAAAGGTGATTGGAAACGGCAACCCAATAATCCTATGCGATTGGATGGCTCTGTTCATGAATATTGCCTACCGGAACAAGTAGCATCCGAAATGGATCAGTTGGTGGAATGGCATCACCAACACCAAGCACAATCAATTCCTCCTGAAGTTGAGGCAGCATGGTTACATCATCGCTTTACACAAATTCACCCATTTCAAGATGGTAATGGCCGAGTTGCTCGTTGCCTTGCTAGTTTAGTTTTCATCCAAGCTGGATGGTTCCCTTTAGTTCTTACTCGTGATGATCGAGCAGCGTACATTTCAGCCTCAGAGCAAGCAGACCAAGGGGACTTGTCAGGCTTAATTTACCTATTCTCCAAAAGCCAAAAGCAATCATTTATTCGTAGTCTTGGTTTATCTGAACAAATTTTGTCAGAGACACGACGTGCTCAGGCTGTAATTGCCTCCATAGCAGATAAGCTTCAACAAAACCAATCAGCAACTGTTCAGGAGCGTTGTCGAAATGTCGAGAGTTTTGCTGCCAATTTGTTTGCGATCGCTTCCCATCGTTTACAAGACATCGCTAATGAAATAAAGTCATCTGTTCAGAATCTAGTTAGTGACTCTCAAATTTTTACTGTTTCAGCTCCTGCTGGTGATCCTAGGTCGTACTATCATCGCTATCAAATTGTAGAGACAGCTAAGCAGTTAGGTTACTTTGCGAATCTTCGCCCATATCACAGTTGGATACAGTTGGCAATCAACATAGAAACAGAAACATCAACCACAATTCTCTTATCATTTCATGCTCTCGGACATGAGTATCGGGGTTTGCTTGTATGTTCTGCTTGTGCTTATCACAGAGATAACACTGAGGAAGGTGAGCGCAATATTAGTGATATTCAATCTTTAACGGACTCTGTATTTCAATTCTCTTATGCAGATGAGGAAAGCATTCTTACAGAACGGTTTAAGCAATGGCTGGAAGATGTAATTGTCACTGGTTTAGAGTATTGGAATAAGAGCCTCTAGAAATAGCAGCTTAAGAATTTGATTTGGAAAAAACTTACGCAAATAATAAAAGCTACGTCAGGTTTCACACCGTCAGTAAGCCATTCGTCAATTCAGGGGGAAGTAGGATGACAGCCAATGCAAAGGCAGCGCTGCTCAAAATTCTGGTGGGAGCGGCTTAGATTAATGGCAAAATGCAGCCAGAGGAGCGAGAATATCTGCACCAAATCGCCGAGGAAACGGGAGCTGCCGATGCTCCTGAGCTACAGCCCCTCCTACACGAGTTCGTCGCGGTTTCCCCACAGAATGTTACCGCTGGATTCAAGAATATTTGGGCGATCGCCCTACTTCGGCAGAGTGCCGCCAACTCATTCAAGCGATCGCGGCACTTAATCTTTAAAGATGGCAATGTTGCAAGTGAAGAGAGCAGCCTACTCGCCAACTTACAACTTCTAGACTCTATGGCGAGTTTACCTGAAGAACGACAAAGTGCTGTTTTATCCACAATTCACAAGCTCTACGCTCAGTGGCTAGACGAAAAAAATAACTCCAGCTGATGCACTGGAGTTTCACACTAGACCACTTTGCTGAATTTTCTAAAAACTTAGCGACGCTGATCAATGCCAGGAGCTTCTTCCTTCTCTACTTCAAAGGCTGACCAATGCCAGGAGTTTCTTCCTTCTCTACTTCGGGCACAATGTCAGGACGATCCTTAGCTTCCCAGCCTACGGGACGCTTAGAGTTATACCAAGCAATCGAACCAATTGACGCAGCTGCAATAAATCCAACGATATAAACGAGGGTTGCAGAGATGGGGAAGTGGGGAGTATTGGTTGCCACATCTGCTGCAGCCGCAATTAATAAAGACATCTTAATAACCTCTCTACGCTTTGAAATACTAATTTACAGTACAACAACCGTAGCAGAGCCTGCTGAGAAGGGGGATCTCCCTAGAGTTGGATTCGTCTCCCCCTCCTAAGACAGTCCTTTAGAGTGCGGGTGGCGCAGGCTCAGAATCCGCAGGTGGTGCAGGTTCGGCAGGTGGAGCTTCTTCCTCAGGAACATAGTCGCTGGGTGGAGCTTCTTCTACGGGTGCTTCTTCAGGAACATAGTCGCTGGGTGGAGCTTCCTCTGCCACAGGTTCAGGCGCAGGTTCGCTCGGAGCTGGATCGTAAGACGCACCGGAGTCATAGCTCTCACCAGAATCATAGCCACCCCCAGAATCATAGCCACCCCCAGAATCGTAGCTACTCCCAGAATCGTATCCGCCACCAGAGCTTTCGCTACTCGCAGCCCCAGTTTCAGGCGCAGTACTGCCCGAAAGCTCTCGCTTTGGAGTCACAGGCTTGGCTTTGATGCTGCCTTTGCGCCCTTCAAAACTTGGTAACTCTGGGAACTTCTCTACTGACATGCCTTGCACGGCCTTAGTCATGAATTCACGCCAAGTGTGAGCAGCCGTACCACTCGACCCCCAAGTTGGGTCATTGTTGTCGTTGCCCAACCAAACCCCTGTAACTACCTGAGGGATATAGCCAATAAACCAGAGATCACGCGCCTCCTCAGAAGTGCCCGTTTTTCCAGCCACAGGCCGCCCCAATTGTGCTGGCCGCCCCGTCCCAGACTGCACCACACCTTCCAGCATCCAAGTGAGGATGGAAGCAGTGCCTTTATCAACCACTCGTTTGGGTTTAAAGTCAGCGCTGTAGAGAACTTCTCCCTGTCGATTGAGAATCCGAGTAATACCGTGGACTGGGACAGCATTTCCTTGAGCGGCTAAGGTCCCATAAGCACTAGTCAGCTCTAGCAAGTTAACTTCCGAGGCTCCTAGGGCTAGGGAATAAGTTGGCATTAACGTAGACTGAATGCCCATGTCTTTCGCCATCTTGACAACCGGATCAAACCCAACGTCAATTAAGACCTTGACAGCAACCACGTTGACAGAATAGGTCAAGGCATCTCGCATGGATACCCAGCCCCGATAGGTTTTGCCGTAGTTCTGAGGCTTGTAACCATCCACGGTATATTGAGCATCCAAATACCCATCGGTGGGAGAGAAGCCAGCCGCGATCGCGCTTGTGTAAACCAAGGTTTTGAATGTGGAACCGGGTTGGCGTTGGGCTTGTGTGGCTCGGTTAAATTGGCTCTTGCTATAGCCGTCACCTCCTACCAATGCCTTAACCTGACCATTACGAGGATCGATCGCGACTAACGCTGCTTGGCTAAAGCCCTCCGCCGATCCATCTAGCTCCACCGCATCTTTAATCGCTTTTTCTGCGGCTTTCTGCCATTGTCGGTTGAGGGTCGTCTCAACGGTTAGCCCACCCAGTTCCAAAGCTTCGGGAGAAACGTACTTCGGCAATTCTTGCTGGACATAAGAGGTAAAATAGGGCGCTTCGATCACCAAGCGCTTGGGTGAACTGGGTTTTAGTTTCAAAGGAGCCGCGATCGCTTGATCCATCTCGGCTTTGCTGATGTAGCCCGCATCCTGCATTCGCTGCAACACTACATTGCGCCGCTTCGTTGCCGTTTCTGGATTGACTAAGGGCGAGTAAACACTCGGCGCAGGAGGCAACCCAGCAATCATCGCCGTTTCTGGCAAAGTCAGCTTCTCGACTGGCTTACTAAAATACACCCAAGCGGCATCAGCCACGCCATAGGCACCCGAACCCAAATAAACCAAGTTCAAGTAGCGCTCTAGAATCTGCTCTTTCGGCATCTGTCGCTCTAATTCTTGAGCCAGCATCGCTTCTTTAAGTTTGCGAGTGATGCTACGCTCTTGATTTAGAAAAACGATACGAGCGACCTGCTGCGTAATGGTACTACCGCCCTGCACCAAATCGCCTGAGACTAGATTGGAGAGGGCTGCGCGCAAAATGCCTTGATAGTCAACCCCCTGATGCTGATAGAAGCGACGATCTTCCGCAGCAATGAAAGCTTCAACTGCGGTTTTGGGAAATTGACCCATCGTCAATTTTTCCCGTGTGGCAGGCCCAGACTGCTGTAGGATAGTACCGTCAGCGGCTTTAACCGTGAGAGTCCCATCGCGGACAAAGGTAAAAATACTGCCAGTGTCGGGCAAAGTGCTCTTTAACGACCACCAGCCAACCCCCAGAGCGCACAGGCCACTACTTAAACCGAGACCCAGCCAAAAGAGACGGTTGCGATGGAGAGGTTTGGGGCCTTGAAAGGGGCGCAGAATCGGGGCCAACCGCGAACCCTCAACGTTAGCGATCGCCTGAGAGGATAGTTCTTTAACGTTCGATGCTAGCCGCTTGCCTGGTGATTTAGGCACTTTCTTGCGCCGTCGCTTGGGTTGCGCTTGATCATTGGAGAGGGTCGATCCAGGTTCCGCTGATTCAGCAGGATTCAACTTGGTCGAAAAGCCTCTGAACCTTGAGATAAACTTTGCCACTATAGCTCCTCACTCACCACCACTCACCAAGCCGCCATTCGCTCTTATTTTAGGGCTTGGTATCCCAATCTGCACCCCAATAATCGAAATCGTCTTATCGCAACTCTGTCTGGAAAGTCAAGTATTCATAACCTTTCCAGACAAAAAATTGTTTGAAGCGTCCTAGGTGGCCTATGCTGATCCCCTAAACTCCAGCATGACCCAGGGCTAGAGCAGCGACTAGCATCCCCAACACTAAAAAGGGCTGAGCACTAGCTTGATACTTCACGTCATTCTTGAGCGGATCGCGCAAAAAGTACATATCTTGGAACGTGATTTGAGGAATTACCAGCAATAGCAAAATCACAGCGTATAGATTTTGGTGAATGCTGAGTAAATAAGCCGCAACGCCCAGTTGAAACACATCAATCATCAGCACGCAGATCCAGGCAGCGGTGGCAACTCCAAACATTACGGGCAAAGACTTCAATCCTAACTGGCGATCGCCCTCCACACTTTTGAAGTCATTTACGATCGCAATTCCCAAGCCCGAAAAACTGTAAAACAAAGTCAACAACACAATCGTGGGATTGAGATCGCCAAATAGAGCATGCCCCGCCCACCAAGGCAACGCGATGTAACTCGCCCCCAACGCATAGTTACCCAACCAACCATTTTGCTTTAGCTTGAGGGGTGGCGCGGAATAAATATAAGACACAAAGGAGCCACCTAGAGCTAGCACTGTAATGGTGGGAAACGCATGCCCTGCCCACTGATCGAGCGCATAAGCAATGCCAACACCCCCTAGGAGCAGTGCCCAAATTTGCACCTGCACTTGCGGCAACGAAATGGCTCCAGAAGGAATCGGGCGGTAGGGTTCGTTGATGGCGTCTAGATCTCGGTCATAGAAATCATTGATGGTCTGGGTGTAGCCCGTTAGCATCGGCCCTGACATCAACATACAAGCCGCTGAGATTAAGACACACTCTAGGCTCCAGCGAAAATTTCCACCAGAAGCTGCCCCGCAGACTACGCCCCAGATTAAAGGAATCCAGGTGATCGGCTTCATCAGTTGCAGGCGAATCTTCCAAATTGAGGTTTCTCCTGCTTCCGCCCCTTTCATACCCAGGAGTTGTCGGGCTTTGGCACTCCGTGTAGCTTCTGGAGCCGTTGGGCTCAAAGGGGCAGGGGTATTCGCTTGCACATCTAGCTTGGCAGCAGCATCTTGAACTTCTGCTACCTCAGCTGCGGGAGAAATATTGGAGTCTGGAGGTAAGGGAGTTGGGTCAGACATAAGGTTTTTAGATTTAATGCCTGGAGCCCAGGCAACTACTTCTCAACAGCTCAATCGAGATGCTCAATCAACAGATTAAAACGAGATGACTAGGTAACCATCTTGGAATTTGGCACCTGTCACGGGTTTGCCACTCAATTCAGGTGGCAATGAAATATTACGTCGCTGATCACCTGCCTCAATAGTGATTTCAGGGCCGTTCTGCGAGAGCTTGACTTGCTTTTTGTCAAAGCCTGGGAGAAAGAGAGCAACCTTGCGCTCAGCCACATTCACCGCGATCGCTCTTGGTGCTTGATCGGCTTGGCTAAAGTCGGGCAAAGCGTCCATCAGCGGCTGCCAATCATCTCCGGTTCGTACTGGAAAAGCATGAGTTGTGAGGGGATCAAACTCAGTGGTTAGCGTTTGCGCGATCGCGTGACTCACCATTGCTTGATTCAGAATCACCCCACCGACTGTCAGGCCAATTTGTTGAGCACTGCCCCAGAGATAACGAGCCGTGGCGATCGCCGCTGGATCTGCGGTAGTGACCAAGTAGGCAGCCACCCGGTGAGGATTGTTAACGGCAGCTTTCCCTTCGTCTAATATATTGCTCACCTGATTGGTAGGCTGAGCCCAATTATCGGGTGACCAACTGACGTTGAGAACGGTGCTGACTAAAGGCTGAACAAAAGGCGATTCTAAGATCGTTCTACCTAGATCGGAATCGGTAAAAACTTTACGGAAGCGGCGTACATACCAGCTCAGAACCTCGGGCATCCCTAGCATCCGCAGGGTAGTCTGGTCGCCTGTGCCATCGTAAACAATGACATCATACTGACCGCTGGCATCGTACTCGCGCAGCGCATTGAGGGCTAAAGCGCTATCCATGCCAGGGAGAACGCCCAATTCTTGACCAAATACAGCCTTTAAGATAGGAGTCCGTAAGTACTGAGCTTCTATCTTTTTGACTTCTTCCCAACTGCGCTCTAGGAGAGTGGCGCTTTGAAACTGCACAGCCTGTAGATTGGGGGCAATTTCTTGGGGGTCAGCCGTCAAAGCAGTTCCCAAGAGCCAACCCAGATTTGGGCCAGGATCTTGACCGACGAGCAAAACTCGCTTACCTTGACCAGCAAAGCGTTTGGCAGTGGCGATCGCAACCGTTGTCCGACCCGTACCACCTTTTCCCAAAAACGTCAAAATTAGGGACATTAAAAGCTTCCTACAACAACAGTGCGCAACTCATTTGCTGCTTAGGATTTCTATGCTAGAGGGCTTCCTGTGAGGCTGTCCTCATCTTAGCGGTAGGTTCAGGGGCAACTATTGAGGATCAATGAAGACCAGGGTTGATCAAGCTCAACTTTGCTTAAACACTCTGCTTTACTGAACTACTTGCACTTCATCCTCAAAAAACCAAGTAGCAAACTTATCATCAAACTCCACGAGCACACCCACGCCGCTGTTATCTACCATCCGAAAATCACGAATGGTACCAGTTTGTCCTAGTTTGTTGATTACAGCGGGAGGGACGCGATCTCTCAAACGGCGAACTCGTACTTTTTGACCGACTTCCATAGTTGCTTTCAATTGTTACAAACCATTTCACAGTTTATCAGCGTCTTGCCGTTGCAATAGCAATTCGTTGAAACCGAAACTTCCATGAGTGCAGAATTGACTGCCAAAAAGTGGAATAAAAAACCCGCCAGTCTGAGCACTAGCGGGTTTCTTTTTGTAGGTATTGCTTGCGCTTGAAATCTTAGTGGCACTCACAGCCTGTGTGACCACAGCCTTCTCCATTAGCATGCCCGTCTGCACAAGCATCGCTGCAATAGTACTTGCCATCTCTCTGGACTGCTTGCTCGTTGGGCGAGACGATACAGAGACAAGAGTCACAAGCGCACTTCATTTGAGATACAGCAGTCATAAGATTTACCTTGATCGATTTTCCATGATTCTAACATATGAACAGATATTCAGATATTAACTCGACAAAATCTGAGAAATAGCGATCGCCTGACCTAGGATTGCCTCGTCTAAGCTCTTAGCTAAGTTTTGTCTCTTAGGACTTCAGGTGCTAATGAGCGCAATTCACTCTACGGGGTAGCCTGCACTTTAGCTGCTGCCTTCACCTTGGTTTCAAAGGTAGCACCACCCGCTGCCACTCGTAGCTTGCCTTGTTTCCAGCCTAGAGAAATAGGGCTATTCGCTCCTACAGGTTTGTAGAGGTCCAAGTGCTTCATCCAATCGTGAGTGACTCCGTTGCGAACTACCGTGGGCAATTCATTCTGGTTGTTGTGCCTTAACTCTAGGGTTTCTCCCGTCGCCCCTTGTAACATGGCGGTTCCTTGAGCTAGACGGCTTAAATCCAATTTGCTTTTGTTGAGTACGGCTTGCTTAAACTGCTCGTAACGACCATGCGTGGTTGGCTCTCCTATCTCTAATGCAAAACCTGCATAAGAGATAGGAGAGCCATCGTGTGGCACAGCCTTGAGCGTGCGTTCTTGCTGATACCGTTCAGCAGTTTTGGGGTCTGCGATCGCGACTTCTGCATAGGAGCGCAGATTAATCGGATAAACCGCAAGCCAAGTGTTTTCAAATTGGAAAAACCAGATATCTTTTTCAACCTCTGTCCTAGCAGATTTGGGCACCTGAAAGAAAAAAGGCGTTTCTGAGGCAGGGCGCAACCAAAGCATCAAATTACGGTATTGACCCATTTGGTCACCGCGATGTTTGCCCGACTCAACGCGATCGCCGCCAGTATTCGCCACGAAATAATCCATACCTCGTTGGGAGTTCTGCACCATCAACTTAAATGGCCCCACATCTCCATCCTTAAACGAAGACACCACGCTCCCTAATTGATACGTTTGACCGAAAAAAGTGGTTTCCCAATAAGCAGGCTGGTCAGACGCACCTGGCTTCCAATTCTCATAGGTAGGATGAGTGATCAGCAGTTCCACAGGTTTAGCAAACTGCTTACGCGCTAGTGCCACCACCGCTTTAGGAGGACGGTAAGCGCTGGTCATGACATGAATCGAGTCGAGTTCTGGCTTGGGATTGGGTATCTTCGCATCCCCAAAGTACAGCCAAAGGAGTTGGGCAGCATCGGAGCTAAAAACTACGTTGCTGCCGCCATAGTCTCGCTTATTGGGGCCACCAAATCCAGCATGGTAGTACTTCACAGCACCAGTGGCAGAGAGCCAATCTAAAGCTGCTTTCGCCAACTGCTTCACTTCTCGGTCTTTGGCAAAATCGTACAGATTAAGATAGGCCGCTAGTGTGTGCCCATGATAGGTTTCGGAATCCCACTCGCCCATGCCAATGTGGTAGAGATCCGAAACATAGCGGTGAATTTTTTGCTGATACAAGCGACGTACCGCTTCGTTACCTGTCTCCTCGGCCATCAAGTACACAGAGATCTCGCGCATGGCCCGGAGATTGTCGGTGTTGCGGCTATCCACCCAACTGCCTCGGACTTTGGGGCCCCAGCCTTGTTCGCTACCATCTCCCTTGGCGTAAATGGGATGCGGGCGACGGTTAGGGTCCTGCTGTGTCCAGATCTTGGCTCCCTCAAACATCCGCTGCTTGTAGGTAGGGTCGAGAAATTGACCCCATAAGAAGTACTTACGTACTTGACCCTTCAGCGTAAAAGAATAGTAATAGTCGATGCCTAAGGTGTGTTGATTATCTTGGGCTTGCTTGTCTTCACTTTGCAAAAAGGCGATCGCTTTGTCTCGATTCCCCGCCAAAAAATCAAACATGGCGTAAGGGTAAGACTGCTTTTCGTTTTCCTTACTATTGTTTCCGTACTTGTGCGCTGTATAAAAGGCAAGCACTTGTCGCGATCGCTGCTGGAATTCCTGCTCCCACTCGCGGGGCCAAGGATTCCGCAACTCCGGAGCAACGGGAATGGGCTGTATGGATAAACTACTAGTCGTGTCAGCGGCTAGCCGTCTCGTTTCTGTTCCTGGCGGTGTGGCATTGAGAGCAAGCTCAGATACTTTAGTACCAGTAGCGCTAGTCATTGGGGCACTCACCGTTGGAGTCGTAGTCGCACGACAGGCCAGTGTGACTACGGTCAGTGAGGCGATCGCCACCCAGCCAGGAATCTTGTACAGCGCTTTCATCAATTTTCCAGCCCGCAAAACTGCCACAATCTTGGCACGATTCTACAGGTGGATTTTCAGCGCAATCGCCTAGGCGATCACCTCAATTGCTGATGGTAAGACACAAGCGGCTGGCCCTACCAGACTCTTGCCTCATTTAAAGAATAATTAGTGCCACCAACAGCGCCAGCATCAGGGTCATCAACATCAGCGACAGATCGTTATCTGGCTTAGAGGGTGCTGACTTCGATAAATCGCGCTTGAAGTCGCAAGACAAGCACAGATAGAGATCGCTCGTGCGTTGAACTACTGCCTTCTTGCTGCACTTGGGGCATTCTAGAGCCTGCAACATTGCCGTCCCCTCCATAAAAGCAGTGCATACATAGAGAACCAAGCAGCGATCGCTCAATTTCGGAGGGAATATTAAGTTTTTGAAAAGCCAGCCCTAATTTTTAAGTACTACTTCAATAAAATGCTGCTTGATTGAACTGATAATTAACTGTATCAAGCCCTTTTCCTAGCTAACTTCGCCCTTAAGCATGAGAAAATTATTTTTTTGTGTATTTATACGGTGACAAAGCTGTACAATATGCCCCTGGAGTTTCAGCTAAACTTCATATAAATCAAGCTGCGATCGCTTGACCCAAATGAACGTTCCCTGTGTTTAAACCTGAGTCAAATTCTGTTTCCTGTTGTTCGCTCATGCAACGCCATTACCCATCAGTCAATCAGGGTTTTGGATCTAGTTGCGTAGAAAACTTGAGCCATCTGACTGGGCTAGATGCATTTGAGTCGTAGCTAAACTATGAACAATTACAGGGTGCTTCGAAGATTATGATTTCAATCACTGTTCTACTGATCACCACATTAGCCACCACCTATCTTCTAGTAGGTCGTGGTAGGACTGCTTGAAACTATTGCTGTGGCTAAACAGTAATTGGTCCCTAGCTTGAGCGACTTGCTCGTCATTCATTTACCCTCAATAAAAAACCTCACCCGGTTAAAACATTGGGTGAGGTTATTGAGATTAAAAGTGGAGCTGAGCGGAATCGAACCGCTGTCCGTAACGGGTATTGACCCTCCGATCGTTCACAGGTTTAGCTTCTCTGATCCTCGAAGCGGGAACTGTCCTTTATCCCGGACAATGGGATGCTCTGGTGAAGTCTTTGCTAACTAGCCAACCAGAGATAGCTAGCTAACGCATCCGTTGGGGGTTGGTCTGTAATCCTTAACGGAGTCAAACTACAGACGCTCGAACCTATGAGAGGTTTTTAGGCAACAGCAGCTGCTTTACGAGCAAAGGGTACGATGTTGTTCGCATGTACTTGTTTTGAGCCATTGATTTGCGAGAGGTGACTCACTCTCGACCTGCATCACGAAGCAGCTTTCGCCATCACGTCGAAACCAGTGCAGCCCCATGCTTGGATCTCTAATTATAGTTGATTTATTTCAGAATGGGGCAACTCGCAGCGTATCTCAGTCACTAATTAGCTGAAACAAATTGGCTGAAACAGTCACTCTAGCCAGCAAACCTATTTCAAGAATGAGGTAGTAGATATGACTTCGAGTTAATTGAGATGCCAAGGCGAGAACACGCTACTCTGGAAACAACAGCATGCTCGGCTTCGTTTAGTCACCCTCCTTAGGGCCTAGCCAAAACCTTGAAAGTTCTTGAGATCCCAAGCTTTTCAGTTTTTGGGTAGGCACTTATTATTTTTTAGCCCTACAGAGTCATCTTCTACCAATGTTGCAGTCGTTTTTTGATTCCGACCAAAACAGCCATAAGTCATTCGAGTTACCCGGTGCTCGACCTCACTACAATCCCGATCGCCCCGGTCAAGTAGAGCACATCTTCCTAGATCTAACTCTCGACATTCCTAAACAGTCCTACCAAGGCACTTGCACCATTCGTCTGAATCCAGTTTGCAATGGCCTCGATCGCCTAACTCTGGATGCAGTGAACTTAAATATTCAATCGGTGAAGATTGGCGCAATTGAGCAAGTCTTTGAAACCGATGGAGAACAACTATCCATTCGATTACAGCAACCGACCGAAGCAGGTAAGCCGCTGGAGTTAGCGATCGCCTACAGTGTCAAAAAACCTCAGCGCGGCCTTTACTTTATTCAACCAGATAAGCATTATCCTAATAAACCCGTTCAAGTCTGGACCCAAGGAGAGGATGAAGACTCTCGCTTCTGGTTTCCCTGCTTCGATTACCCAGGCCAATTGGCTAGCTCTGAAATTCGGGTGAGGGTGCCGAAGCAGTTGACTGCAATCTCGAATGGTGAGTTGATCAGCACTGAGGTTGAGGGCGATAGCAAGATTTATCATTGGCTGCAACAGCAGGTACATCCGACTTATTTAATGACCTTAGCAGTTGGAGATTTTGCCGAGATTCGAGACGAATGGCAAGGGAAGCCTGTACCTTACTACGTAGAGAAGGGGCGCGAAGCAGATGCCCGCCGAAGCATGGGCAAAACTCCTCGAATGATGGAGTTTCTTAGCCAGAAATATGGCTATCCCTATCCTTTTCCGAAGTATGCTCAGGTTTGCGTCGATGACTTCATCTTCGGCGGCATGGAAAACACTTCCACCACGCTCTTGACCGATCGCTGTCTTCTCGATGAGCGAGCCGCTTTAGATAATCGCAGCACCGAAAGCTTGGTCTGCCACGAACTAGCTCACCAGTGGTTTGGGGATTTGGTGGTAATCAAGCACTGGTCTCATGCTTGGCTCAAAGAAGGCATGGCTTCCTACTCCGAAGTCATGTGGACAGAACAAGAATACGGAGCAGAAGAAGCTGCTTACTATCGCCTGAACGAAGCTCGCAACTATATTGCAGAAGACAGCGCCCGTTACCGTCGCCCCATCGTTACTCACGTTTATCGAGAAGCGATCGAACTCTACGATCGCCACCTCTACGAAAAGGGAGCTTGTGTCTATCACATGATCCGGGCGGAGCTAGGAGATGACTTGTTTTGGAAAGCGATCGCCACCTTCGTCAACGACAACGCCCACCAAACCGTAGAAACCATTGATTTATTACGGGCGATCGAGAAAGCAACCGGACGCAACTTGCTATTTCTCTTTGATCAATACGTGTTTCGTGGTGGACATCCCGACTACAAAGTCAGCTACACCTGGGATGGCGATAGCAAGTTAGCCAAGATCACCATCACTCAAACTCAAGCGAAGAGTAATGATAACGGTAGTCGAAATGAGCTGTTTGATCTGAAACTGCCGATCGCGTTTGGGTATGTAGAAGGTGAGGAGAAGAGCTTCAAAACCTTCACGGTGCGAGTCCATGAGCGGGAGCAAACTTTTTACTTCCCCCTAGAAGAGAAACCCCAGTTCGTCAGCTTTGACCAGGGCAATCATGTCCTCAAAACTGTTTCACTGGAATACCCCGTCGCTGAACTCAAAGCCCAGCTTCAGCATGACCCAGACCCCATCTCTCGAATTTATGCCGCCGAAGCTTTAGCCAAGAAAGGTGGGTTGGAAGCAGTTACCGCTCTATCAGAAGCACTCAAGCGCGATCGCTTTTGGGGAGTTCGAGCAGAAATTGCTAAGCAACTAGCAGACGTAAAGCTAGACCAAGCATTTGCAGGATTGGTCACAGGACTAAAGGATGAAGTGGCCCAAGTTCGTCGAGCCGTCGTTGAAGCCTTAGCTAGCATCAAGACTTCTGAGAGCTATAAAGCCCTAAAACCAATCGTCGAAAAAGGCGACCCCAGCTACTATGTCGAAGCCGCTGCAATTCGGGCGATCGGTGGAATTGCTGCTTCTAACTTGCATGAAAAGCCTAAGGATGACAAGGTAATGAAGCTGCTGAAGACAGTCCTAGCAGAACGCTCAGGCTGGAATGAAGTCGTGCGCTCCGGGGCGATCGCAGGATTGAGCCAGATGAAAACTTCAGAAGCAGCTTTGAATTTGATCTTGGAGTACACCGCTCCTGGAGTACCCCAATCCCTACGTCTCGCTGCCATCCGAGCTTTAGGAGGCATCTCTTCTGGTCAAACCAACGTGAATTTGGAGCGGATCTTAGAACGTCTCAGCGAGTTGTCACGGGAAACTTTCTTTCTGACTCAAGTGGCGGTAGCAGCAGCTCTGGGGCAGATGGAAACGCTCAAAGCGATTTCAATTCTCCAGGCTCTCGCCGATCAAACCCCAGACGGTCGCGTGCGTCGCATTGCTGAAGAAGCAGTCCAAAGGGTTCAGAAGCATGCTGGCTCCGATAAGGCTGTGAAGCAACTGCGTGAAGAACTAGATCAACTGAAACAAGAGAACCAGGATCTAAAGAGTCGCTTAGAAGCATTAGAAGCCAAAGCGAAGTAACGCATGAGGGAGTTCTAGCTCTCCGTTTTGTCATTAGGAGTCAGAGTAATCACTTACCTTCTGGCTCCTAATGCTTCAAATATAAAATCAATCCTTTATCTAAATGGAGCGATTCCTCACGCGAACTTGAAACTGGATTAGGGATGGCTGGGATGAATTCGGGAATTCTGAGATAAGCAGGCTCATGCGACACAGAACAGAGTTTTGCTAAATCACCTCAACCCAAGTGCAAGATGATGGCTCTCACTTCTATCCCTGTCGATTCTCAACAAGAATATCAGTCCGAGTATGCTCAAATCTTAGAGGAGATTCAGCAAGCTGCTAAAGCTCTACTCGGCCAAGAAATTAATCAGCAGGAAGCAGATTTTGAGTTTCGAGCGGCGGCTCGGATTTTAATGGGGCGGGTTAGTTCTTTTAACTTGCAGAATATCAAGCAAGTCGCGATCGAGCTTCTAGGAGCCTAGCGGGTTCTCTGCAACATCCGTCGGTTTCTCAGTTGCCAAATACTAAGCGATCGCTTGGCTTGCTGTTTCTTCAAATTGCGAAATTGCTGCTGCAGTTGCCTTACGTTCGCAGTTTGACCTCCATAGCGCCAGCCCACATAGGCATGTGAGATTGCCGCAATGGTCTGGCTATATTCTGGTGAGGGGTGGCTGTACCATTGCTGAGCATATTCCAAAGGCGTTTGGGCGGGTCGCTTGTGGAAGCCTTGGGTTGCTAACCAAGCCAGCATTTGTTGATATAGGCTTTCCATCGGTGGCAGTTTGGCCAACCAACGTTGATAGCGCCAATTTCGCCATCCCGTCCAACCCAACCAACCCAGAAAAGCTAGACCAACGGCCACAATTAGGCCTGTAAATAAACCCAACCAACCTTTGGAGAAGAGGCCAAGAAACCAGCCTACAGTCCGAGCCAGGATAGCCGCGATCGCATTAAACAAACCACTGAGAATACCAGTCACCGGAGAAGGCAACCAACCCGCTACCCACTGCCAAAACTTCCGCAGCACACTAAAAGTTTGGTTTTCTTCCACAGAGGGAGGAATCAGCTCATGCCCAGGAATTGGGTCAAACGCAAACCAACCATACTTGGGAAAGTAAACCTCCGTCATGGCATAGGCATCAGTGTTGCGGACCACATACAACCCAGTGAAGGGGTTAAATTCTCCTGGAGCAAAGCCAGTCACCAATCGAGCAGGAATTCCGATCGATCGCAACATAACAGTTAGCACCGTCGAGAAATGGTCTGGGTATCCGCCTTCAAAACGAAATAGAAACGCTTCAACTAAGTCGTCGTTATCTTCCAGAAAAGCTAAATCAGGCTGGATCGTGTAGCGCTGCTTCAGGTACTGAGCCAAATAAAGCGCCTGTTCAGAAGGAGCGGTGAGTGGATTCGGAGCAGCAGCTAAAATTTCTTGTGTTTTCTGCCGTACCTTAGCCGCGATCTCTGGTGGAATTTGGAGATAGTTTTTCCGTATCGCTTCTGGATAGTTGGTGGCAGCTTTGCTTAGCAACGTTCGGTTGCGGTAAGGCACTTCCGAAATCACTGTGTAGGTAAAACCCTCTACTAAGGCTAAGGGCGATCGCAAACTACCTTCTGGATCTACAGCAACCTGACGAGTTGGGAAGTAAAGTTCCTTGGCCCAAGCCATCGCTGGAATTACGTTCGGTAGTTCTTCCGCTACGATCGTATAGGTTTGAACTACTTCCTTGTCTCTGCCCAAAATAACGGGCCGAGGCAGGAAAAACTGATAAGACCACCGAGAGCGATCGATTGTCTCTGCCTGATCATTTCGCGAAATTTCCCAGCCTTGTCCGGTATAGCGATCGAAGGCGACAACTCGCCAAAAACCTTCTGCTTGCGATCGCACCCGCATCAAAACTTGGGGTTTCATCTGTCCACGCAAGTTCTGGTTAATTTGGGTATCGAACCCATAGTAATAGGTGTCGTCTATCTTGCCTTTGCCTCGACCTTGTCCTCGCTGTCCCGTCTCAGTGCCAGAGCCCTCTCCTTCTCCTTCTTCGCCTCCACCGCGTCCCCCCCGCACATAACCAGGATTCAGAATCCGGCTGGTGTCAAATTGACCTTGGAAGTCCACGGGAGCACTGACCGGAAACGTACGCAATTGATAACCTGGAAGCCTAGGCAAAAAGGCAAAGATAATCAGTCCTAAGCTCACAACCACTAGAAGAAAAACACCCAAACGCTTAGGGGCCAGGTCAGCACCCCGAAGTTTCCAGCCTTGGAATACCAATCCCAAACGAGAGCGGTAATCTAAGATGAGGACGGGTAAGGCGATCGCTACAAATACAAGTAAAAATGGCCCGAATGCTAGTGTTTGGCTAAGAGTACCCGCCACGCCTAGCAGAATTAGACCAATTACCATCGAGTAGCCTAAGTCTTTACGACGCGGCAGATCGAAGCTATGCAAAACCTGGAGTTGAATCAGCAATTGGGCGAGTGCTAAGCGAGTATCGTTCAGCTCGCCAAATAAACGCACAAAAAAAGCCAGTAGCGTCACTAACATGCCAATGGCTAAGCAAAATTTTGTCGGAATATTGCGATCGCGACGACGATACCAGCTCCAAGTGGCTCCCAACAAACTCAGTGGTATTGCCCAATAACTAGTAATGGGCCATTCTGCCACCGCATCCCTAGCAGCCAGATCCGTTGCGACAATCCCCACCGTGACCAGTAATTGTACAAGCACCCGCAGTAAGATTGAATCTTCCACCTCGACAGTTGGCATTGCCGCCAAGCGTTGCTGTAGCTGCTGCCAAACTGGGATGCCCCGCCGTTGCCGTACCCCAGGTGAGTTAGACATAGATTTATACAGAAGCAGTTAACTCTAAGCCCTCAGCCGTTAGTAGCAAACCAACGATGAGCGTCTTGGAGTTATCCTAGCGCTTCTGTACAAAATCAATTCTTCTTTTGTCTGCTTTTGGGATTAATCGCTTAGCGGCTGAATCACAAAGACGAGTGGTTCTTGAGCCTGATCGTGGAATTCTACAGTCAGAGGGTAAGTTTGATTGGGTTGCGGATCAAACAGCTCAACACTCAGGCAGCCCGGTTGCGAGCGAGAAGCAGTTGACTCCGATCGCCCCTGCACCTTTAAACTGCCACCGCAAGGTAGCCGACCTTGCACTCGTAGCCTTGGTTCGGCTTGAGGCTGATAGCGGATTTCTAAAGTCAACAGCCCTGCTGCTGTTAACCACTGGCGCTCCAGGCAAGATTGACTAGCCGAAACCGACAAAGTCAGTGAACTCAAAATCTCGCGGGCAGCCAGAAGGGATAAGGCCATTTGCTGCTTAGGAGTGGCCGCTTCATAACTATCGGGAAACTTGGTGCTCGCTTCTAAGAGAGAAGCACCCGTCTGAGCATCCAAGGTTCCAGAGCGAGCCGGAGACACCAGAACCATACCAGCCAAATCATTCAAAGTTTGACTATGACCTGGGAATAAAGTCTCGACTGCTCGTACTAGTTTGGCCCCTTCCCGCAGAGAAGTTTGTAGCAAATCTTGGCATTGGTCTAGCAATTGAGCCAAAACTGCCTCTGGTAGCGCAACGGGGACACTCAGGTTGCGTAGTTGAGCCGCCCACAACTGCCTGGGAACCTGCCCGACTACAGTCGAGTCAACTTGATCAGGTTCATAAGCATAGATCTCTGATTCCCAAGGAAACAGAGGCGGATGGCGTTGAATTTCAGTTTGTAATCGACGCTTTAAAAGGGCGTGGAATCTGTCTTGCACAGTAGGTATTTCTCCCGGTTTGAGTGATTGGCTCCCTGAGTGCGGGGAGAAGGCTGGCACTTCACTGGAGTTAGTCAGTGCAAAGTCTATCCCTTCTGAATCCAACGGATCTAAGTCTGCTAATTCAGGATTGCTACTCTGATAATTAGCCGCTGGGGTCGCTTGATGAGAAGCTAGCGGCTCAACCTGAGCCTGGTTACCTGAATTGATAGAATTTGCACCCGTCTCAGTTGAAAACTCAGCTGAGTTGGAGTCTTGCAGTAGCCATGCGAGTAACTCTTCGGAAAATGATTCAGGATTCTTAGTCATCTCCTAAACCCCTATTCATCTGTAGATGGACTTGCTCCGGACACTAGGCTATTGCGAATTTCCCAAGCTTGCTCTAGCAACTGAGACCACTGTTTTTGGATTTGAGTTACTGTGCACCCAACGTCTTGAGCGATCGCGAGATTGTTCAATTGCTGTTGTTTTAACTGCAATATTCTAAGCTGTTGTGAACTGATTTGCGTCTGAAAAGCCTCCCACTGCTGTGGTGTCAAACCTAGATTATGTTCTAAGTCAGCTTCTAGCCACTGATGCACCAATTCCCAATGGTGAGAAAGCGCAAATCGAATTAAATGGTACTTAAATCGCTGCTGGAGGTAATCCCTCTGACGAGGGGTTAAACCTAAAATTGTTTCAATTTCATGGGCAGGTAAATCTTGTAATCGCAAAGCAAAGTAATCCGCACAATCGCTCTGCTGCCGCTCCTCCAGGTAAGCCATTAGCTCTGTAACAACTGCATGACGCAGACTATCATCGGCGGGTTCTGGAGCTTGAGCTACCATTTGCTCACGCAGTTGTTGTACCGAGGCTGCGTTCCAAGCTTGATCCGTTTCTTGAGAAGCTCCTTCTGCGGCTTGCTCAATATCTACGTAAGTTTCTAAAGGTTGCTGTTGCGAGAAAGTTTGGGCTCGCAGAATAATCAACTGCTGATTTCGATGCCCTGGCAAGGGAATCCGGCGCTTCGCGTAGCGCTCTGTAAAGGCCATGTATTCGGCTAGCTCCAACAAGGATTTGGGGCAGTAAGCCTTTGGCATCTGAGTTTCCCGCCGAAAGGCATTCAATGCCTCCATGTAGAACCCTTGCAGAAAATCCTCGATCAAGGTCAGTCGGGCTTGATAACTGGATTGTGCCTGAGGGGGGCTGATATAGCGATAGATCACGGCGCTGAGGTTACTGTGCAACTCAACTCGGCCTCGCCGTGACCCTAACTTGTAGTAGGTCAAACACTGAGTCAGACGATGCCGAGCTAAGGTCATCGCCCAAGTTTCCACTTCTCCAGAAGCCTGAATCCGCTTACTTTCAGTGCAAATTCTTTTTACTTCTTGCGCCAAACGCTCTGCTACATCCGTACAATTCTGCTCAGACGCTCCCGTTGACAGCCTAAGTTCATTAAACAGTAGCTGAAAAATTGCCTCCACGTCGCGGCAGATCTCCCCATGATGGTCAACAGCTAACCAAGACCCTAGCATACTCACCAGCCATAAATTTGAAGCAATTTTGAAGAAAGTCTAGACTGAGAATGATTAATCTCTCCGAGACTCCAGCATGGATCTAGACCAGCAGATTCAAGTCCTGATCGAGCAAGCCCCTCAAGATGGCACTACACCCCGCTTAATTGAAGCGATCGCCCCCATTTTGAAGCAAATAGCAGGACGATTGCGGCACCCTCAATACTATGTCTTACAAACCCTGAATCAGTCTTGGATTGTAACAACCTTAAACCAGCGTTCCCAGCCTGGGGTCGAGAAGAACATTGTCTACGCTTTTTCCACCCTCAAAGATGTAGCGGCAGGTCCGTATCAGTTGCAAGATCCTGAGGTGCTGGCATTACCCATGCCAATCGCGCATATTTTGTTTTACCTCATCTCCATGCCAGGTTTAGATGGCATGATCTTCTTCGATACCCCTGGTAATGTCGATATCGGCACTGAGATTTTACGTGAAGAGTTGACGAAGTTAATTCAAAGGCATATGCAACAGTTTTCCACGACAAACAGCAACCTACCGCCGGATGTGGCTTAAGTTGCTGGCTGAAGTTTCTAGCTGATGCTCTAATTGCTATGGCAAGCCAATTTTGGGGCCAGCCCTCGTACTTGGCGCTTAATGTAACCGACTCAACACGTAATCTGCCATTTCTGTTAAAGCTTGGCGCGATTCGGAAGGGGGGAGGTCGCTTAGGCAGGCCACAGCACTCTGAGCATGATGAGCGGCTAGCTCCCGCGATCGCTCCATACCATTGCTCTCTGAAATCAGGGCGATCGCTTGGTCTAGATCGCCTTCGTGAGCAAACTCCCGCTCGATCAAACCTTCGAGTACAGGCTTTTCTTTAAGGGCAAATAGAACTGGAGCCGTCAGGTTTCCACTCTTTAAATCGGAGCCAGCAGGCTTCCCCAAAGCTTCCAAAGAGCCAGTAAAGTCAAAAATGTCATCGACAATTTGGAAGGCTAGGCCAATATGACGACCGTAGTGATATAGGCTCTCAGCCATTGGGGAGGAGACATCGCTGAGCACACCCGCCGCCTTGGAACTATTGGCGATCAGAGAAGCTGTTTTGTAGTAACTCTTGTCTAAGTAAGCTTCAATCGACAAGCTAGTGTCAAAGCGATTCAATCCTTGCTGAATTTCGCCTTCTGCCATATCCATAATCACTTTGGACAGAAGCTTCACGACTTCTAAGTTGTCCAAGTTAGCTAGATGCCAAGAAGACTGAGCAAAGAGAAAGTCGCCTGCCAGCACCGCTATGCGATTTCCAAAGCTACTGTGGACGGTGGGGACTCCCCGGCGAACTTCCGATTCATCCACGACATCATCATGGACGAGGCTAGCGGTGTGAATCATTTCAGTGATTTCGGCCAGCCGTCGATGTCGAGCGGTAATGTCTTGACCTGGCATAGTCGCTCGCGAGATCAAAAAGACGATCGCTGGCCTCAGCCGCTTTCCCCCTGCTCCAAATAGATGCTCGGCAGCAGCGTAGAGAATGGGGTGATGGGCACCCACTAAATTTTTTAGATTGTCTGTCAATACCCGTAGGTCGGTTTCGACAGTAGAGAACACAGATGTAGCTGAGGTCATGGAGAGGCCAGCTCAGGCGTTACGGTATTAGGTTACGAAATTTTACATATCCTAACCTCATTTTAAGCTAACCCTTCCGCATTATGAAAGATTTGTTTTTAGCTAGCGGATAGATTGCCTAGGTAGAACCCGGAAAAATGCCGCTGAATCGGCTTTTGGTAAGCGAAAATTCAGCTAAGAAATTTGACTTCTGAGGGATGAAAAGTTCGCCCTAAACTTTGTAGTACACAATTTTCCTATGTGACGCACTTCTAAGGGCTTAAGTGGTCAAATAAAGCGGAAAACACGGAAATCATGTGTTAGTCTAGATTATAAGGATTTCAACAATTTCATACCTTAACAAAGCGACTAGGACTGTGAGTTGCCTCAGGGTAACTGTAACGTCTGCTCTACTTTTTACAGTAGGTAATGACAGTCTAGTCTTCTGGTTCCTCCGTTTGCTATTGGCAGTTGGAGTTTGGCCTGCTGCCTAGGTCGAAAGACTTTATAGTTGGGTTGTAATTTACAACCTGAGTCTTCGTGTAGCGAGATTTGGGACTCAAGAAGCTAGGGGCAGTAGCAGTTGATTGAGCAACTTGATGAAAATCGGATGGGGGTCTTCGAGACGCATCATCATTTTCTGGCAGACTAATTAAGCTTTGTTGGTCCTGAGCTTGCTTTCCTTTGCTAACCCCCGCTTTGCTCCTGGCCGTCCTATGTATCACGATATTCCAGCAACTATTTTGCTCTTAGCCACAGGGTATCTATTCACAGTTTATCTGCTGCTGATGTTAGCTCAGCGTAGCTCTAAGGTACCGCGCTAAATTGCCTAGCTTGGCTCAAAAACAACATTACCTAAGATAGCAACTGTAGGAGCACCTTTTGTGGCTACTCTAGATACTCTACTTGGGCTCAAGTTGCTATGCCTTAAGTTTGCCCTTCCACCACAAAAAACCATCTTGCGGTTCTCAAGGCTTCATCAACTCATTAATAAGCAGATAAACAAAAAGCCATGCTTTTCAGGGCATGGCAATTGGGCTGAACGCGCATGAGTCACAATCGAGCTTCCTAGATTACAGTTGTTGCGATCGCTGCTTGCGCTTGAATGCAGAACTTGTACCCCAAGCTCCAATGCCTAAAAGCCCAATTAGAGAAGCTGGTTCAGGTACAGATTCTGTATCTTTCTTCTCAAAGAACTTCACTTTATAGGCTAAGGGGTCATCAAGGGGATTGGGAAACCTTTGTAACTACTTTCAAAACTGAAAATCCGAGCAGCTTCAGCGGGGGTAGCATGAGCCGCGATCGCAAGCATAGAAGCGCCCGCTGCCGCGATCGATAACTTCTGAATCCTGGTTGCCATAGTCATGGGTCATAGTTCTCTTAACAGCAAAAATTGGCAATGAGTCTGTCGCGTAAAATTACACACAAGCTTTGTTGAGAGAAGCGATCGCAAAATTCAACTTTCTCAACAAAAAACTTAATTGTGATTGCTAAGAAATATCTCTAGAAACATTCAGGGAAAGGGGATCTAGTAGAAGCAGCCACAACAGTAAAACCTCGTAAAATCTTGTCATACCCTTCTAGAGATTCACCTACGTATTTGGGCACTCTTTATCAAAGATTGATACTTCTACAGCGCTAACTTCATGAAGCTGCCACCTAGGAACTAAAATCACGTAGGTAATGGTGGCAGTACTTTACTAGAAGTAGACTGGGAAAACGGGTGAGGTGTCGGAAAACGCCCCATCTCAACCTCCGGGGAACTCCCGCCACAGCGTTAGTGCAGCCATGCCGAAGGCTATAGCTTGGCGGTGAGGGGGATAGGAGCGGTAATCAAGGGGGTACCGCTGCGCGGAAGCAAGCAACGATGCCCTCTTAATGACCAGCTT
>JAHHIL010000053.1 GCA_019358975.1 Trichocoleus desertorum ATA4-8-CV12 | reverse complement strand
TTGCTTTAATCGTGTCATTGAACATCGTTGGAGGGTTTCCTTCACTAGCAAGCTTGAGCAAGGGAGGGAACTCCCGGCTCCATTCTTGCTAGAGTGACTGGTATCTTATTTATTTGCAAGCCCCTTATGGATGATGGTATCGAAAGACCTGAATCTAGTAATGATGGTAAGGCTGTTGGGGTTGACTTGGGATTGATGGATTTTGCCGTCACTTCTGATGGCTCCAAGTTCAGCAATCCGAAACACCTCAAGAAGCACGTGCGCAACCTGAAGCGGAAACAGCGTCAGCTATCCCGCAAGAAGGATAAAACCACAAACAAGCGACGTAAAGCTAAAGTTGCACTCGCAAGGGTGCATAGCAAAATCTCAAGAGTGAGAGAAGACTTCCTCCACAAGCTATCCCGCAAGATAGTCAACGAGAACCAAGTGATTGTGGCGGAAGATCTAGCGGTCAAAAACATGGTTAAAAATCACAACCTAGCCAAGTCAATCAGTGATGCTGGATGGGGAATGTTTCAGACCATGCTGAAATACAAAGCGGAGCAAGACGGCAAAATTTACCTCGAAATCGGACGATTCTTTCCGTCATCGCATCTCTGCAATATCACACTGCTGCCGATTGCAAAAATGGATCTCTCGGTGCGTTCCTTCCTCTGTCCGCACTGCCATGTGCATCACGACAGAGATGTGAACGCAGCGATCAATATCAGAAATGAAGGCTTGCGGATTTTGGCGTTGGGAACCAGCGCTTCTGCCCTTGGAGGCAAGGTAAGACCGAAGCGGTTTGGGCGTAAGTCTACGACCGCAGAGGCGATTGCCGATGAATTGGGAAGCCCGCGCTCTATCGCTTAGTGATGAGCGTTTGGTTGTTCACCGCAAAGACTCGACAATAATGGCAGTCGCTAAGAAGAAAAAGACTAAAGCTGCTAAACGGAGAAGGGTCTGTGCGATCGCAGGTAACAATCCAGCCACTAAATTAAAACCACCAAAGAGGGCAGATAAAAGTAGGGCGATCGCTAATCCGTAACACAACCAAAGGAAGAACCTAAATAATTTGGATGCCCATTTAAAGAAGAGCGTATAGTCGGTCTTCATCCTCTTTTTCCTGCTGTAAGAGGTGAAATCTGGGAAGCGATCGCGCCTTTTTTAGAGGGGGCGATCGCCAGAATTTGCTGTTAAAGAGCTAAAGCTTAGTTAAGCTTCCATACTTTGACATTGCTTGCGCTTCAAAACAGTTCCTGCTCCGAAAACGCCAGCCAAAATCAGACCTAAAACTGATGTGGGCTCTGGTACTGATGTCATGTCTGTTGGTTCTTCCGATCGCTCGGTTATGTTCACCTTTGTGGCAATTCCATCGTTATTGCATTCCAGCCACCAGCTTAAGATATGCTCCCCAATAGGGAATAGAGATCGATCGACCTTTACTCCCCAAGTTTGAGAACCAGTTGAAGAAAAAGCACTAAGGTCAAAGCCAGCTGCCTGTAAGTCAGAGGCATTGAGAAGTGTAACGTCGCCAAGATAGTTACCCGATTCAATGACAGTCGGAATCAATGTCTCTGGGCGGTTCCAAGCTCCGGGAGTAATGTAGTCGGCATAGTAGGGGTCATTCCAGGCAAGCTCACCCATTGCTGCATCTTGACCTGTACGTGGTCGAACACCGTATAAGTTGTGGTTGCCTAAGTTTGACCACCCGCCATTTTGGGGCACAGTACTGACTGCTTTTACTTGATCGTAAATTCCTATCTTGGGGGCTTTTGAATCGTTGTTAGGGATAGCACGAATACCAATTAAGCGTCCTGCATCACTCGCGGCCTTGAAATTACCTAAGCCCGATGAGTCGAGAAATATATCTCCCCAGCCGATGTTGCCATTACCAATTGAGAAGCCATTATATGAAGGGCCAGTGTCTAAACCTGTAAGAGGTAGATTGCCATTGACTCCAATCCACAAGTAGTTTTCATCTAATAGAGTTCCTAGAAAAAAGATCTCAAAGGGAGTTCCGCCTGCAACCACTCCACCTTGACCATTGCCAGCGAGACTGTCGTAACTGGGATCAGAGGTGTAGAGCCAAGCTGCGCGAGCTACTCCACCAGTGCAGAATACGAGAAGAAAGGTTATTACATAGCTTAAAAAGCTTCCAACTTTTCCAATTTTCATGGTGAACTCTCCTTGGTACGAAGATATGGCACTTTATGCAGGCTTCCTGAGCCATGCCCGTATCTTCTGCTTTAAGCCAAGTAATGTCAGGTGGAAAAAGTTGGAGGTATAGGTGGAAACCTTAGTAGGAAAAAGTAGGATTTTTAGGGATGGCACAAAAAATTAGGTTAAATTATACAAAATTGATACCTAGCTGACTGATGGGTGCGGAAGAAGCATTAGAGCTTGTAGACGAGCTGATTTTTCAAATTACGGGCGATCGCCTTAGTGATTTACAGAGAAAAGTATTTAAGCAAGCATGGGCAGGTAAAACTTACGAGGCGATCGCTGAGCAATTGGGTTATAGCGAGAGCCACATTAAAGAAACCGGGAACGAATTGTGGAAGCTGCTTACAAAAGTTTTAGGTGAGAAGGTTACTAAAAAAAACTTTCGGGCAGCCTTAGAACGTAAACAGCGATCGCTCCAACACCAGTCAATCGCTGTAAACCCGCAAATAGTAGAAGACCGCCTAGAAATCGCCTCGATCGCCCCTCATACCCCATTAACCACTACCTCTACAGACCCGAATTTTGTGGGGCGGGAAGGGGCGATCGCTCAACTAACTTGTCTTGTTAACCAAGACGCAAAAATCATTACCATCTATGCGCCAGGAGGAGTAGGCAAAACTAAGTTGGCGTGCCAGTACTTAGATACCCAAGGGTTTGATAAGGTTTTAGAAATCTGGATGGCAAAGGAAATCCAGAATATTAACTCGATTGAAAGCGAGGTGGAGCGCTGGCTTCAGCAAGATTTTGGGGAAGAGCCAGGGCGGGACTTTGGGGTCAACCTAGAGCGACTACGGCAAAAGCTCCGAGACCCTAATCAACGCATTGGCGTTTTGATTGATAACTTAGAGCCTGCTCTGGATAAAAATGGCCGCTTTATTGAAAGCCGGCGGGCTTACGTCGAGCTACTGCGAGTCTTGAGTGATCGAGGAGCGCGATCGCTCACTCTTATCACCAGCCGAGAGCGTTTGTATGATCCATCTATAGAAGTTAGAGACTACCGTCTCGAAGGACTTGACGAAGTATCTTGGCAGGAGTTCTTTAAAGGTCATGGAATTCAAGCCAACTTTCGTACTCTAAAAGAAATGCATTTTGCTTATGGCGGTAACGCTAAGGCAATGCAAATCCTCAGTCGCGCTGTTCAAATTGACTTCAGTAGTGATTTAGAAATCTTTTGGCAAGAAAACCAAGCTGATTTACTGCTTAATCCAACGCTAGAAAACCTAGTCTCTGAACAGTTCGATCGTTTACAAATAATTGATCCAGATGCTTATCAATTACTTTGTCGCTTAGGATGTTTTCGTTACCAAGATGTACCAGTAGTTCCATTGAATGGGATATTTTGCTTAATGTCAGATGTATCAAAAACACAGCGAAGACGAGTCGTTAAATCTTTACAGGATCGTGCATTAATAGAATCAAAATACTCTGGTTACTGTTTGCATCCAGTTATTAAATCAGAGGCTATTAAGCGAATCCACACAAGTAATGCCTGGAAAATTGCTAACAAGAAAATAGCAGAATACTGGGAAAAATCAACCAAAAATATTATCAAGCCAGAGGATGGACTGAAGCAAGCCGAAGCCTACTATCATTACATAAACATTGAGGATTATAACAGTGCTTCCAAGCTGATTTTATCAGAAGGGGAAAGATACTCCTTAATAGGAAGATTGCGTGGATTCGGAATGTATTCCAAGTGCCTAGAAATTTTACGATTTTTGTCGCAGCAATCAAATATATCCAATTCAGAAAGACAACATATTTCGGGATTTTTGGCTGATCTTCATTCCATCAGTGGTGAATCAAAAGAAGCAGCTCTCTGCTATCAAGAAGCAATTAAAATAGGCCTTATTCTGAAAGATAAAATTCATTTTTATGATTGCTTGGCAGCATTGGGACTACTTAATTTGAAAACGGGAGAAATTCAAAGCTCAATAGAATTGTTCAAGCGAATTTTAGCCTCTCATCAAGACTTAGAAACAGAAGCATTGGAAAAAAATATATTACCCCTTCAAAGAATAGGTAGAAAAATATTAGTTTCTGCATATTCATGTTTATCTTTTATATACTGGCTTTCTAAAAATTCCAAAAAATCCCTATTCTATTTGAAGTTGGCCAGTTCACAGAGAGAGTGGATGCAAACACAGTCTGGCTCTTGGTGGGAGCTATATGGCAACTATTATTTTGCACGCTCTCTGTGTACACATCAATTCTTAGATGAGAGCAAAGAGACTTGTTTGTTTTTATATAAAACAGCTAGGACATACTCCTATCCTTTAGCTATGGGTCTCTTCTTCAGTGCTGTAGGAGAGATAAGCCTTCAGCGGAATCAACTAGTCCGGGCTATTAAAAGGTTTGTTAAAGCAGAGCAGATTTTTAGAGAAATCGGAGCCAAGTCTGATTTAACTGAAGTCTATTTCCAGATAGGCTTGGCTTATCAGGCGCTGGGTGAGGTTGAGAAAGGGGCAGAGTATCGAGATAAGGCTATTCAGTTATTTGAGGAAATGGAAGCACCAAGACAGGTTGAACGGGTGCGGCAGGCGTTTGCAAGTTCAGACAGTACAGCTCACAATTAACCTACGAGCTTGAGCAGCTAGTTATGGAAGAACTTTTTACGCTTAAAAGTTTATTGCTCAATGGAGATATTTCAGGCGCTTTAGCGGTGGTTGAAGAACTCGAAGAAATGAGCCGCGACGACAAGATTAATAATATTCGGCGATTTGCAGTCGTGTTATTGCTGCATTTGATTAAACAACAAGCAGAAAATCGCACGGCTCGCTCTTGGGAAATTTCAATTCGCAATTGTGTTCGCGAAATCCAAACCAAAAACAAACGCCGTAAAGCAGGTGGCTATTACTTAACGCTAGAAGAACTGCGGATGGCTCTAGAGGAGGCTTACCCCACAGCCATTGATGAAGCTTCTTTAGAAGTTGCCGAGGGGCGTTATGAACCAGACGAATTAGAGCAAATGGTCAACCGAGCAGGAACTCTAAATCGGGCTTTTGGTTTGATTGCACCCCCAGAGCTTTTACCTTCAGCGGAGCAGGAATAGCCAGCTTTTCAAAGAATTTGCTCAATGCGCCGGAAATCGCGTTCTACTTCAGCCCAGAGCGATCGGTTGTGGGGATCGGTGCGGAGGGCTTTTTTCAGATAGATTCGCGCTTTATCAAACTGCTTTTGGCTGACCAAGTGCCGACCCAGGCGTTGATAGACGATCGCCTGCCATTGCCGCACTTCTGGATCTTGAGGGATGCGTTGGGCTAACCCTTCTACAATCGTGACAGCTTTGGGAAAGCGCTGATCCCTCAACAACTGCTGGAGTTGTTCGTAAACCGCTTGCTTGAGTTGACGCTCCACTGCCGAAAGCTGAGGACTAAACTCAACTCCGGGTTGCTTCTTGGTTACCTTAACTTGGGTTTCCGATTTGGTCTGCTTGACTGTGACCTTAGGTGTGGGAGGTGGAGACTTCGCGACCGGAGAAGCTGCGGCGGCTGAATTGCTAGCTGTCCCTTGGCTTTGGCTAGCTTGCCCTTCCGACGTTTTCACATTGCTCAAGAGGAGTTTATAAGCTGCTGTCAGCTCAATAAACTTTTCTTTAGCGCGTTGATCCCCCGGATTGACATCAGGATGATACTGCCGCGCTAATCGGCGGTAGGAAGCTTTGATCTCGGAAAAGGCAGCACCTGAGCGCAGCCCTAAAAGGCGGTAGCAATCTGCAAGATTCATCGAAATGAAAAAATGGCAGAATTATTAGATTCTGCCACTACTAAAGATAGATTGACATCTGAGCAAGAATCAAGAAATCCATCCAGGCTTCATGGATGCTTGACTCCTACTGGGTAGTTAAGAGGCGCGATCGTCTAAAACGCGATCGACCAAGCCGTATTCTTTGGCTTCTTCGGCTGACATAAAGAAGTCTCGATCCATGTCTTTCTCGATCTTCTGTAGCGTTTGGCCCGTCTTGTCAGCGTAAATTTGGTTGAGTTGACGACGAATCCGCAAGATTTCTCGCGCTTCAATCTCAATGTCGGTAGCCTGACCACGGGTGCCACCAGAAGGCTGGTGAATCATAATCCGCGAGTGGGGTAGGGCTAAGCGCTTCCCTTTCGTCCCAGCGGCTAGCAAGAAGGAACCCATAGAGGCAGCCAAGCCAACACAAATGGTCACCACGTCGGATTTAATGTGCTGCATGGTGTCGTAAATCGCCATGCCAGAGGTGACCATACCGCCGGGAGAGTTGATGTAGAGGTAAATATCTTTGCCAGGATCTTCTGAATCCAGGTACAGCATCACCGCAATGATCTGGTTGGCAATCTCATCATCCACGTCTCGCCCCAAGAAGATAATTCGTTCCCGGTAAAGGCGGTTGTAGATGTCGATCCACTGGGTAAATTGTTCCCCCGGCATCCGGTAGGGAACCTTAGGAACGCCAATAGGCATAATATGCTCCGTCAATCAATGAGGTGAGGGGTGGGCAAGTGAGGGGTGAGCAAGTGAGCAGGCGAGCGGATGAGCAGATGAGGGGTCAATAAGGTCTTAACACCCCACTCCTCTCTCCTAACTCCTTAGATCACTCCTGCGGGCAGAGGGGGATGTGCAAGGTCTTCTTTTTCTAAGACTCGATCAATCAGGCCGTAGGGGACAGCTTCTTGAGGAGTGATATAGAAGATCCGATCCATGTCTTTGGTGATTTTTTCGTGCGATTGGCCCGTATTCTCAGACAGAATATCGACCATCGTTCTTTTGTTAGCTAGCACCTCTTGCGCCCGAATTTGAATATCGGTGGCTTGGCCGCGAGCATAGCTCTTGGGTTGATGCAACACAATGGTGGCATTGGGTAAGCTAGCTCGGCAACCTTTGGTACCTGCTGACAAAAGCATGGCCGCCATCCCCATCGCTGAGCCTAGGCAAATGGTGTGAATGGGGGGCTTGATGTACTTCATGGTGTCGCAGATGGCGAAAGCTTCTGTTTCAAAGCCGATGGGTTCGCCATTGTAGCTAGAAGTCCCAGTGGAGTTGATATAGATTTTGATTGGTTTTTCTGGGTCTTCGTACTGTAAGTACAACAATTCCGCAATGATCAGCTCAGTTACGGCGGGAACTAGCGGCATCCCTAGATAAACGATCCGCTCCTTGAGCAACAAGGAAGGTAAATCTGGAGGGGGGGTCCGAGAGAACGCATCTCCATAGTAGGGAGATTGAACGGCTTGGATCGGTAAGTTCATAGCCTGTGCGTGTCTTTGCCTGTAATAATGGCGCTATTTTTAACAATAGTAGCGCGCCCTTGACTTTCAACGCCGGACTGCTGCTTTTCGAGCCGAAATGGCGCGGTTTTAGCTCGATTTGTCGGAGGAATCGCCTCCTGATTCCGTAGCGTCTGTTATGGATGGTGAGGTTAGTAGTACCCTCCTCTATTTGCCTGCCCAGGAGCCTTGGTTATGAAAGTCAATCTGCAACCGACCCTCAACGATCGCCACTTAGATGCGACGCAATCGAGTAGCCAACGGCAACTTGCAATTTCGGTGTCAGCGATTCCGGAGGCTAGCGATCGCACAGTACCCCTAAATTTGTGCTTGATCTTGGATCACAGCGGCTCGATGAATGGGCGACCGTTAGAAACGGTGAAGCAGGCGGCGCAGCAGTTGATTGACCAATTGTCTCCGGGCGATCGCATTTCGGTGGTTGTGTTTGATCACAAGGCCAAGGTGCTAGTGCCAAATCAGGTGATTGACGATCCGGTGGGCATTAAGAGCAAAATTGCTCAACTGAAGGCTGGCGGTGGCACCGCGATCGATGAAGGCATGCGCTTGGGGACTGAGGAGTTAGCCAAGGGCAAAAAAGACACGGTTTCTCAAGCTTTTGTCTTGACTGATGGCGAAAACGAGCATGGGGACAACCAGCGCTGCCTTAAGTTGGCGGAGTTGGCGACTAGCTACAATCTGACGTTCAATAGCTTGGGCTTTGGGGATCACTGGAACCAAGACATTCTGGAAAAAATTGCCGATGCCGCCGGGGGTAGTTTGTCTTATATCCAGCATTCCGACGAAGCGGTGGAGGTCTTTGGTCGCTTGTTTAGTCGGGCACAGGCGGTGGGGTTAACTAACGCTTACTTGCAATTGTCCCTGGAGCCAAATGTGCGGTTGGCAGATTTGAAGCCGATCGCGCAGGTGGCTCCGGATACGGTGGAGTTGCCTGTGCAGCAGGAGGGGGGTTGGTGTACGGTGCGCTTGGGCGATTTGATGACGGATGTGCCACGAGTCATTTTGGCGAATTTGTATGTAGGGGCGTTGCCTGAGGGCCAACATGCGATCGCGCGAGTGCAGGTGCGCTATGACGACCCAATGCAAGGTCAAGAGGGGCTGATTTCGGAAATGGTTCCAGTGGAAGCGGCGGCGCTGAGTGTATTCCAGCCTGCGATCGATACGGAAGTGCAGCACCACATTTTGGCGTTGGCGAAGTATCGGCAAACTCAGATTGCGGAAGCGAAGCTGCAACAGGGCGATCGCGCGGGGGCGGCAACAATGTTGCAAACGGCGGCGAAAACGGCGCTACAAATGGGGGATCAGGGGGCGGCGACAATTTTGCAGACGAGTGCGACGCGATTGCAGTCGGGGGAGGAGTTGTCGGAGGCGGATCGCAAGAAGACTCGGATTGTTTCTAAGACGATTTTGCAGGCTTAGTTTTTTGGTGTTTCGATATTGGGGAGCCGAGCCCTTGAGGGCACTTGTCCCCAAACCCCCGCTGAGGGACGGCTGCGTCCCCCAGACCCCCTCCAGAAGGGTTTAGAACTCACGCATTTACCCTAAATTTTCAATTCCAGTTCCCCCAAATTTGGGGGCTAGGCAGGGTGGTTTCATGTAGCAAAAGAAAAAGCTTGAATATTTGGGGGGCTAGGGGGGCCTGGTTCGAATTTCTTTTCTTGTATGAAATCACCCTGAATTTGGGGGGCTAGGGGGCTATCCAGAATTAGGAAGCTAAGAAGGGCCAACTGCAAAGCTGGCGATCGCTACAAGATGAGGCGATGAGAGACGGGGTGGCGTGTTGGGCGGCGGATAGTCGGTTTTATTGGCATGGGCCTTTAGAGCTACGGGTCCGTTTTCCAGTTGGAGTCGCAGAGACCAAAGTTAACCGTCGGGGTTTCTCGATCGCTCAACCTCAATAAGTCACTTAACAGCCTACTCAATAAATCAATGATGGCTATTCGTCCTTACAGTTATCCTGAGACATCTAAAATTTCTACCCAAGGATACGGGTGCGACCCCAATTTTGGTTAGATATACTACTAAAAGATGCACAACGACTTCTAATCATCAAAGTTTAGTATTCAACAGGCTCCTCAACAGGTAGTCGCGGTCTAGGCTGTCGCTCATAGATAAAAGTAGATGGGAGCAGCATTATTTGTGCTGAATTAACTTCTTGCACATCTGTTGTTCATATCACAGCAGAGTTGAGCACAGAAATTTAACTATTATTCAGCGAGACGCAGTTCTGCCAAGAATTTGCATCTTTTGGTATGCCTCTCTACCCTACCTAGCTCTCAGCAAGCTACAGCATCCTAGGCCGCAACGATGTCATAAACGTTTGTGGAGCATTGTGATGAGACGTATTGAAGGGAAGTTTAAGGGACTCGGTGGACTCGATCTCTATTATCAAAGCTGGCATCCAGACGCACAGGTCCAAGCTGTGGTAGTCATGGTACATGGCTTAGGAGCGCATAGCAGCTTGTTTGTCCAAGTGGTGCAGTATTTAGTAGGTCAGGAATATGAGGTTTATGCCTTTGATTTACGGGGGCATGGACGCTCCCCTGGTCAGCGAGGTCATATCGGGTCATGGGCCGAGTTCCGAGAAGACCTGCGGGCATTTCTCCAACATATTCAGGCTCAACGCGCTAGTTGCCCTTGCCCTTATTTCTTGTGGGGACATAGTTTGGGCGGCACGATCGCGCTAGATTATGCCCTGCGATCGCCAGATCCTTTACAGGGGCTAATTGTCTCCGCCCCTGCTCTGGGCAGAGTTTCTGTCTCCCGTGGCAAGCTCATGGTAGGAAAACTGCTTTCCGGTATCTTTCCCCGCTTTAGTTTGAGATTGGGCATACCTTCTAATTTAGGATCACGAGATCCCACCCTACTGGTTAGCTACACCCAAGATCCGCTCCGACATGAGTATGGCAGTGCCCGATTAGCCACAGAATTTTTTATGACTGTGGATTGGATCTACAAACATGCCTCTGATTTACAGATTCCTTTGTTGCTGCTTCATGGCAGTGCCGATCAGGTCATTCATCCAGAGAGTAGTCGGGCTTTCTTTCAGCAAGTCATGTTCTCCGATAAAGAACATCATGAATACCCAGGGTGTTATCACGATCTCTACGTAGATGTAGACTACCAAAAAATGTTTGCAGACTTAGAGAACTGGCTAGAAAGACATCTGGCAGGAAGCCCAGTTTGTGAGGCTTTAGGGCTTTGTGTGGTGCGGTACTGACCTAAGGAGAGGTTAGTTAGAGTTCAAAAAATCATTCAGGTAATTTCTAACTCTCATAATTTTTCAGGTGAAGTTCACTCCGATCAACCTCACCTGAAAAATTATGAAAAAGATAATTGCTTTAGCTTGACTAATTTTTGAACCCATTTGTGTGAAGTGTTTTTAAGCTTAATGTTAAAGTTTAATTACGGATAAATTGCGATCGCTAACTAATAGCGTTCTAAAGAGGTATTCCTAGTAATGTACGTATCTTGCTAAGGTTTAGAGAAAACTTGTCCATCAAAATAGATGCTTTACCTGAAAAAGTATTTACTTCCACGCTGCTTGTCTACTAACTAGCTCAAAAAGACTAGAAGAATCACGCTTGTCCACCGTTTCTTATCTCTCTTTTGGATGAGAAAGCAATGGGGATCAAGCCAAAATGATGTACATAGCTTTTGGTCCTGACTTTATAGAGAGTTACTTTATTTCTGGCTTTGTTCAAGAAATGTATAAAAACCAATAAATTGATTCTCTTTTAGCTACACTAAATATTATCTAAAAATCTATTACTGTCAGTCTGTTAGGTATGGTACTACCCAGACTGAAGCTGTATAGAAACTACTGCTAATTACTACCAAGTCAAAAGGAGACACTGGGAATCGACTAGAGCTTTGGCATTAGGATTCGTGCTTTTAAGTTTCCAACGGGTCCGCATCTAGCCTCTCTGAAGCATTGTCGAATCTTTGCCGATTTAACATCGAGCAAGTGCTTAATTTTTAGGACAGTCAAAGAAATTTGTAGTGCATTGTTCTCGTTGCATCCTTTGCGCTTCCCAAATTTCTCTTCTAGAACTCTTTGCTTTAGGGAAGTAAAAATTACTGTTCGTGAGGAGAAGGGTTTTCACTCTTCTTAAGAGAGATGTCGCATATGAATCAAACTTACCAGGCTCCTCCTAACTCTGGCAGGGTCGTTCTGGGGCGCACGATACCCTCGTTGCTCAATGAGGCTTGTGCCCAAGCCCCAAATGCTCAAGCCTTGAATCAATGGACGGGCACAAATTGGCAATCACTATCTAATCAAGCCTTTCGGACTGCTGCTACAGCCTGTGCGTTAGGTTTGCAGGAATTGGGTTTGGAGAGCGGCGATCGCGTCGCTTTATTGATGTATAGCGATGTCAGCTTTGGTTTGGCTGATATAGGTTGTCTCTGGGCAGGTTTGGTGGATGTACCAATCGATCTCACTCACACCCTAGAGCAAATTATTTTTGTGCTGCAACATAGTGAAGCTAAGGCTTTGGTCATTGCCGATCTAGAGCTGTTAGCACAAATCGCGCCACACTTAGGAGAAACTCTTCACCTACAGCATATTGTGTTGGTAGATGTGCCTGAGAACTGGACAGAGCAACGATCGCAATGGCTCCAATCGTTTCCCGTTTCACTGATGTCTCTTGATGAGGTGCAAAGTAGCAAGCCCATCCTAGAGACAAGCGAGGCAACGCCAGTTCTACAAGCAATTCCAAAACCCAATGATTTAGCCACAATCATCTATATCCCGGATGAAGCTGGGCAATTGCAAGGGGTGATGCTAACCCATGAAAACCTCTCTATGAACGCTTTTGCCGCCTTCTCAGGTATTACTACGCTGGGTAAAGGCAGTGAGGAAACAGTATTGTCGTTTCTTCCGTTGAACCATGTGCTAGCTCGGACAATGCTCTATGGACATATCCTTTATGGGCACAGTATTTATTTCTCTAATGCTAGTCGTCTTACCAAACATCTCCAGGAGGTGCAGCCAACAATTTTGGTGACAGTGCCGATCGTGCTGGAGAAGATATATAGCAAGATTGTAGAGAAGGGAAGTACAACTAGTTCTCTGCTCACTCAGTTCACCCTTCTGTGGGCTCTGGGTCTAGCCAAGCGCTATGAAATTGGCTGCCAACCCAACCTCTTATATGCCCTGTTCCTCAGGGTGGCTGATTGGTTAGTGCTGTCAAAATGGCGATCGCTTTTGGGGGGTCGCCTTAAATACGTGATCTGTGGCGGAGCTGCACTCAAGGCAGAATTAGTTAATGTCTTTGCAGCGGCTAGAATTCCAATCCTACACGGTTATGGTCTCACTCAAGCTAGTGCTGTGGTGTGCTGCAATCGTGGCTCTTTTAACCGCGCAGGTACAGTGGGAGTGCCGATCGCGGGCATTGAGGTGGCGATCGCAGAAGATCACGAAGTTTTGGTGCGTGGCCCCTGTGTCACTTCCGGTTACTACAAAGACCCCAAAGCAACCCAGGAACTAGTCGATCAGCAAGGTTGGCTGCATACAGGCGATTTGGGTACATTTACAGAAGACGGCTTCCTAAAAATTACAGGTCTGAAGAAGTCTCTCTTCAAACTCGCCACAGGTAAATATATTGCACCTCAACCAATCGAGCAGCGCTTACAGCAGTCTCCTTTGGTAGCTCAGGTAATTGCCGTTGGCTCGGCCCAAAAGTTCTGTGCCGCCCTGATCGTTCTAGACTTACAAGCTCTCCATAGCTATGCTTTAGGAGTGGGGATTGATCTTCCACCTGATGCCCTCCTCACACATCCTCATGTCATAGCGCTTTACCAAGCTTTGGTCGATACCGCCAATTGTCATTTGCCTTACTGGGCGATTGTCAAACGCTTTCAACTGATCAACAATCCGTTTACCGTAGAAAACGGCTTACTAACTCCAACAGGGCAACTGAACCGGACTCAGATTAGTAAAACTTTTGCTAAAGAAATTGGCACTTTGTACGGAGAATCAGAACCAAGGCGGGGGAAAGATAAGGATAAGGATAAGCAAAAAGCAGCTTCTATGTCTCCTCAATCTCCTGAAACTGACCTATCGAGCGTGTACCCGTCTGTTTCACCTGCTGCCTGCCCTGCCTTTGCCCAATCCTTACCTCGGATTAATCGTTTAACCACGTTCATTCTTTGTACGAGTTTGACCGTGCCTCATCCGTTCGCAAGATTGCCGATTTACTAGCTCGTAACCCTCAACGTAAGAGCCTCAACGCAAGGGAGAGTTTCTAAATGTTTAAGCCATTTCGAACCGCCGCTGTCCTGGGTGCAGGAGTCATGGGGAGCCAGATCGCCGCTCACCTCGCCAACATCGGTCTGACTGTGCATCTATTGGATCTCCCTGCTAAGACAGGGAATAAAAATGGTTTAGTGGAAGGAGCCTTTAAGAAAGCCCGCAAGCTATCTCCACCGATCTTTTTTACTGACAAAGTGGCTCATCGCGTCATCCTCGGTAATTTTGAAGAACACTTCGATCGCCTAGCGAAAGTAGATTGGGTGATCGAAGCCGTGGTTGAGAATTTGGATATCAAGCAACAACTGATGCAACGCCTGGAAGGAGTGCTGCGGCATGATGCCGTGATCTCTACTAATACCAGCGGTTTGCCCATTCATGCGATCGCAGAAGGTCGATCAGATGCTTTCCGTCAACGCTTTTTAGGCACGCATTTCTTTAATCCGCCCCGCTATTTGAAACTGCTGGAAATTATCCCAACGCCTGATACTGCTCCAGAAGTCGTGGCCCGCATGCGCTGGTTTGGCGAAACTCGTTTAGGGAAAGGCGTGGTGATTGCCAAAGACACCCCCAACTTTATTGCCAACCGCATCGGTATGTATGCCACGATGCAAGGCTTACGAGCTTGGACAGAGCAAGGATACACAATCGAGGAGATCGACACGCTGACAGGAACCCTCGTAGGACGACCCAAATCAGCCACCTTCCGCACCGCTGACCTCGTAGGCTTAGACACGCTGATGTATGTGGCGAAAAACCTCTATCCCGCCATTCCTCACGATGAAAGTCGGGAAATGTTCCGGGTGCCAGAGGTGCTGCACAAACTCGTCATGGCAGGGGCGATCGGTGCCAAAGCAGGACAGGGATTTTATAAAAAACAGAAGGGTGAAATTCTCTCCGTCAATCCTGAAGCAATGAGCTATGAGTCTGCTAAGCCAATAGATTTGGGCGAGGTGGAAAAATTAGGGAAGTTGTCTAGTTTGCGCGATCGCCTGCAAGCACTCTACAAAGATTCGGGTCGAGCAGGTCAGTTCTTCCGCACCACGACCCTAGACTTGCTCGGATATAGCGCCCGTCGTATCCCTGAAATCGCGGATAGCCCTACTGATATTGACCGAGCCATATGCTGGGGCTTTGGTTGGGATGTGGGTCCGTTTGAAATTTGGGAGATGCTGGGATTTGACACCATATTGGCAGATATGAAGGCAGCTAATATCACGGTGCCCAATTGGGTAGAAACGATGCATCGGCAGGGCGAAGGATTCGGAGGCAGGCATGGTAGTCAATCGCAAGGAGTATTGGCTGAATCCGCCCCTACGGTGGACAAAATTGATTTGGGAGCGATCAAAACAGATCCACAACGGATGCTGTGGCAGAATGCTGAAGCCGCTTTGTTAGATTTGGGGGATGGTGTAGCGCTGTATGAATTCCGTTCTAAAGGCAATACCCTCAGCTTCAAAGTGGTAGAAGGGCTATCGGAAGTTTTGGATCTCATAGAGGAGCGGGACGACTTGAAAGGCATGGTGATTGGCAACGGTAGCGATCACTTCTCCGGTGGTGCGAATTTGGCTGAAATGGGGATGACCGCCCAATCTGGCAATCTCCAAGCGTTGGACGACTTGATTGTCCAGTTTCAATCAATTCTCCAGCGCATCCGTTACGCTCCCAAACCGATCGTGATCGCCATGCAAGGACGAGCCTTGGGGGGTGGTTGTGAGCTAGTTATGGCCTGTCCTCATGTCGTTGCTGCCGCTGAAAGCTATATTGGCTTGGTTGAGCTAGGTGTAGGTTTGATTCCAGGCGCGGGTGGCATTATGCGAACCGTGGCCCGAGTGACAGAACGAGCCGCCAGCGAATCAGCCGGTGATATCCAACCGTTCCTAAGAGCTGCCTTTGAAACAATCGCGATGGCGAAGGTTTCTAGCAGTGCCTACGAAGCCCAACAGATGGGATATCTCCCCTGTGATGCCCGCATCTTAATCAGCGGTGAGAATCGCTTGGAGGTGGCCAAAGCCGAAGTACTCCATCTCGATCGCGCAGGCTATGCAGCACCACCTGAGCAAACCGCCATTATGGTCTTGGGTCGTCCCGCCAGAGCCATGCTGGAACATATCGCTTATGTGTTTCAACAAGGTGGGTTTGCCAGCGAATACGATCGCTACTTGGCAGGAAAGTTAGCTTATGTGATGACAGGCGGCGAACTCTCTGCTCCCACTCTCGTGCACGAAGATTACCTGTTGCGCCTAGAACGGGAGAACTTCTTACCGCTCCTCAGCCAACCCAAAACCCAAGAGCGGATCGCCCATATGTTGAAGACGAAGAAACCGTTGCGAAATTAGGGATGAAGGAGGAGGGATGAAGGATGAAGGAAAGGAGGAAAAGAGAGTGGAGTTAGCAACTTCTGACTTCTGAATTCTGACTTCTCACTCCTCGCCCCTCTCTCCTCACCCCAAAGAATTTAGGAGAAACGACCATGCAAGATGCATATATTGTGAGCAGCGTTCGGACGGCAGTGGGTAAAGCGCCCCGTGGTACCCTCCGTAACATGCGTCCTGACGATATGGGCGCGATCGCAGTCAAGGGAGCGATCGCCAAAGTCGGAGGGCTAGAACCAAAGGAGATTGATGACATCATCGTAGGTTGCTCCTTCCCTGAAGCGGAGCAAGGATTTAACTTGGGGCGAGTGATTGCCCAGCGAGCAGGATTACCTGACACGGTTGCAGGCTGTACCGTAAACCGCTTCTGTGCGTCGGGATTGCAGACGATCGCGATGGCGACTCAAGCGGTAATGACCGGACAAGCCGACGTGATGGTGGCGGGGGGTGCCGAAACCATGAGCCTGATCCCGATGGGGGGTCATGCCATGCTGCCTAACCCAGGCCTGATGACTTCCACGCCGCAAGTTTACTGCACGATGGGATTGACGGCTGAGAATGTGGTGCAGCAATATCATGTTTCTCGCGAAGACCAAGATGCCTTTGCCTTGCGATCGCACCAGCGAGCTTTAGCAGCCATTCAAGCAGGCAAATTTGAGGAAGAAACCATTCCGCTCCCTATCCACGAGACGTTGTATGTCGATGGCGAACTCAAAACTGTAGACATGATGTTCCAAGTGGATGAAGGTCCACGCGCGGATACCAGTCTGGAAGCTTTAGCCAAACTGCCCTCTGTGTTCCGCATGGGCGGGAGTGTGACGGCGGGAAATTCCTCCCAAATGTCGGATGGAGCTGCCGCCACAATCATCATGAGCCAACGCAAGATAGATGAATTGGGCGTAAAACCAATGGGGCGGTTGTTGGGTTTCACTGTGGCTGGTGTGCCTCCAGAAGTGATGGGAATTGGCCCAGTCGAAGCGATTCCTAAAGTGCTCAAACAAGTCGGCTTAAGCATAGATGACATTGGCTTGATTGAACTCAATGAAGCTTTTGCAGCCCAGTCTCTAGCGGTAATCCGTAAACTGGGTCTCAACGAGGAGATCATCAACGTCAATGGTGGCGCGATCGCTCTAGGACATCCACTTGGTATGACCGGAGCCAAACTCACCGCTACCATCCTGCATGAGATGAAACGCCGGGGTGTGCGCTACGGCTTAGTGACGATGTGCGTGGGTGGCGGCATGGGCGCTGCGGGCGTGATTGAAAACCTGATGCTTTAGTCATGGAGACCCCTCCCTAACCCTCCCCCACGGGGAGAGGGAATCGGATTAATTAACTCCCCTCTCCGCATCGGGGAGGGGTCATTCGGAGTAATTGAATCGCATCTTTATTTAAATTGGTTTGGTGAGTCATGTTTCCTATTCCCTTCGCGATCGCCCTCTCTTTTTCCCTGGTTCTCTTCCTGATTTTGGGTTATTTAGGAGTGCCGCTCTTGGCTTGGTCACTTTATACAGCGAGTGTTTTAGCCGTTTTTCAAGCACCTGTCTGGTTATGGATCGGATTCGGGATTATAGCTCTGGTGCTAAATCTCCCTTTGCTACGGCGATCGCTCCTGACATCTCCCTTGATGCAAGCGATTCAGGCCTTGAAGTTGTTGCCTAGTATCTCTGACACCGAGAAAGCGGCGATCGAGGCAGGAACGGTTTGGGTCGATGGAGAGTTTTTCTCTGGCGCACCTAACTTGAAACGGATGAGCAATGAACCCTATCCAAACCTGTCAGCCAAGGCTCAAGCATTCATTGATGGGCCTGTAGAGCAGGTTTGCCGTATGGCGACGGATTGGGAAATCAATCGCCGTAAAGACTTGCCGCCGGAGGTGTGGAGCTACCTGAAGCGAGAGCGTTTCTTTGGCATGATGATTCCGCAGGAGTATGGCGGGTTAGGTTTCTCCAATCTGACATACAGTGCGGTGATGGTGAAATTAGCATCGCGATCGTTTATCCACACCGCTACGGTTGGGGTGACGAATTCCCTTGGCCCCGCCAAACTGCTGTTGCACTACGGTACTCAAGCGCAAAAAGATTATTATCTCCCTCGGTTGTCGCGCGGAGAGGAGATGCCTTGTTTTGCTCTCACTGAACCCACTGCTGGTTCTGATGCTGCCAGTATCACCTCAGAGGGGATTGTGTTCCGGGGTGAGGATGAGAAACTATATCTGCTGTTGAACTTCCGCAAGCGCTATATCACTTTAGGCGCGATCGCTACCCTAATCGGCTTGGCCTTCAAACTCCGCGACCCCGAAAATCTTTTAGGCAAAGGAGAACACGTTGGTATTACCTGCGCCTTAATTCCAGCAGATACACCGGGTCTAGTGTTGGGCAAACGCCACGATCCAATGGGAGTGCCATTTTACAACTCTCCGGTTGAAGGTCATAATGTCGTCGTTTCCATTGACCAGATTATTGGCGGTAGCGAGCAGGCAGGCCAAGGCTGGAAGATGTTGATGCAAAGCTTGGCAGCAGGCCGTGGCATCAGTTTCCCAGCCTCTTGTACCGGAATCGCCAAATTGGTGACGCGAGTTGCCAGTGCCCACGCAGTGGTACGACGACAGTTTGGGCTATCGATTGGGCGCTTTGAAGGCGTAGAGGAACCGTTGGCTCGGATTGCTGGACTCACCTACCTGATGGAAGCCGCTCGCATCTGCACCTGTGCCGCCGTAGACAATGGGGAAAAGCCAGCAGTTGTCTCCGCGATCGCCAAATATCAATTCACTGAGCTATCGCGCAAGTTAGTGAATGATGGCATGGATATCCTTGGTGGTTCGGGGATTTGCAAAGGCCCGCGTAACTTGTTGGCTAATGTTTACACGGCCATGCCCATCCCAATCACAGTGGAAGGCGCAAATATTCTCACCCGTACCCTGATGATCTTTGGTCAGGGCGCGATTCGTTGTCATCCTTATGTTTATCAAGAAGTGATAGCTCTCAAGGAGGGAAATGCGATCGCTTTTGACCATGCGCTCTGGCATCACATCGGCTTGCTAGTCCGCAACAGCATCCGAGCGATTTTGCTCAGCCTCTCTCGTGGGGCGATCGCTCAGTCTCCTGTCTCTGGCCCCACGGCGCAGTATTACCGCAAACTTGCTTGGGCATCCGCTACCTTCGCCACTCTCACAGACATAGCCTTAATTGCTTTTGGCGGTTCCTTGAAGCGGCGGGAGAAACTAACCGGACGTTTTGCCGATGTTCTCTCCTGGATGTATCTAGGCATGGCAACCCTGCGCCGCTACGAAGCAGAAGGACGCAACCCAGAAGATCTCCCTTTGGTACATTGGTCGATGCAATATGCCTTTGCTCAGATTCAACTGGCATTTGAAGGGCTGTTTGCGAACCTATCGATTCCAGTTTTGGGTCAAGCCTTCCAGGGTCCAGTCCTCTGGTGGTGGCGGCTTAATCCTATTGGTACGATGCCAACCGATGAACTCGGTGGTAAATTGGCTCAAAGTGTAGAGATACTTGGAGCGGTGCGCGATCGCCTCACTACCAATATCTACGTTCCTTCCCATCCTGATGAAGCATTAGGACGATTGGAGCAAGCCTTCCATCTCTCGATTCAAGCCGAAGGCATCCTGCAAACAATTAAAACTGCTATTCGTGAGGGCAAATTAGCACCCGCCAAACCAGAACAACTGATTGATGCAGCTTTAGCAACGGGTGTGATTACGGCAGCAGCAGCGGCTCTAATCCGAGAAGCCGAAGCTGCACGTAATGAAGCCATTCAGGTAGATGCATTCTCGCTAGAAGAGTACCAACAAGGCGCACAAATCACCACTTGGCCCACCCACGAACTAATGCAACATGCGTAATCTGTATCTCCTGTAAACTTGTAGATCTGGCTCCCCTTCCCTAGTAGGGAAGGGGCTGGGGGTTAGGTCATTTGTGCGTACACCAAAGACCCTACAAGGGAGGTTCAGTTGCCTATGTCTTCTGCCATCAATGCCACGCATGACCCAAACTTGCGGAGTTGGGTGGAATCTGCCAACCAACCGGACACAGACTTTCCGATTCAAAACTTGCCCTTGGGTGTCTTTCGTAGGCGTAATAGCACCGAGTATCCTCGGCTAGGCGTAGCGATCGGCGATCAGATTTTAGATCTCTTACAGTGTCATGAGCGGGGATTACTAGAAGGACTCCCTGGGGACTTGCAAGCAGCATGTGTGGATTCTAATCTCAATGCTCTAATGGCTCTGGGAAATCAATCTGCATCGGCGTTACGGCAGCGCTTGAGTCAACTATTGCGATCGCCTCAGCAGAATGAATCTGTTACTCCCGATCTTCTCTTGCCGATGTCGGATGCGGAGATGCTGCTACCTGCGGCGATCGCGGACTATACAGACTTTTATGCTTCTGTTTTTCATGCCACTAATGTCGGCAAGTTGTTCCGCCCCGACAATCCCTTGCTGCCTAACTACAAATATGTGCCGATCGCTTATCATGGGCGAGCTTCTTCAATCGTAGTGAGTGGCACACCAATCAAGCGTCCCAATGGTCAGCGCAAACCACCGGATGCAACAGTACCGAGCTTTGGCCCCAGTCAAATGCTCGACTATGAGATGGAAGTTGGCGCTTTGATTGGGGTTGGTAATGAGTTGGGAGAGGCGATCGCCATTGACCAGGCTGAGGATTATCTGTTTGGACTGTGTTTAGTCAACGATTGGTCTGCCAGGGATATTCAAGCTTGGGAATACCAGCCTTTAGGCCCATTTCTTGCCAAAAACTTCGCCACTAGTATTTCTCCTTGGGTAGTGACTTTAGAAGCTCTGGCTCCTTTTCGTGGTTCTGCCTTTCCGCGAGCTGAGGGAGATCCAGAACCTCTACCTTATCTATCTTCTGAGCGCGATCGCCAGCAAGGAGGGATTGATCTCACGGTAGAAGTGCTGTTGTGCTCCGCTCAAATGCGAGCAGCAGGTATGGAACCTATACAGGTCAGCCGAGGGTCATTGCAGCAGATGTATTGGACCCTGGCGCAGATGCTCACCCACCACGCCAGTAACGGTTGTAATCTTCGTCCTGCTGACCTGATCGCTAGTGGCACCATTTCTGGACCAGAGCCAGGGTCCCAAGGATGTTTGTTAGAAATCACCCAACGCGGTGCCCACCCTATCGAACTACCGACCGGAGAAGTGCGATCGTTTCTAGTTGATGGGGATGAGGTGATTTTACGAGGCTACTGCGAAAAACCTGGCTATGCCCGGATTGGTTTGGGCACTTGCCAGGGAATCGTAACCGGATGATTGGAGATAAGTTAGGCTGCTGCCTGAAGTTCTGATGGTTCAGGATGAGCTTCTGTGGGAGCGCCATCTTGCACTAAGGAAGGCATCTGACCGTTTTTCTGCACCAGATTTCCGACCATGGCTAATAAAGCATTGACTTTGCGCGATCGCCATTCATCTACCAACTCAACCACTTGAGCAGCAGACAAGCGACGCTCTAGAGCTTCGTACAGATAAGCGGCATGTCCAGTTTCATCCTTGGCGATACTAAACATGCCTTTTTTCAGGCTGGCACTCCGCAGGTCATCATCAGGGAGAACTTGCGCCATCTGAGCAAAGTCTCTGCTGGCATCGAGTTCCAGGATGTATGTGCTGGCCATAAACACGATCCAGTCTATGTTTTCTGGCTTTAGATCAGCCTGAGAATAACCATCAAAATAAGCAGCAAAGAAAGGACTACGACGCTCTTCAGGTTTGCGTTCCTCGGCTTGCTTCGCTAGTTGTTTGAAGTCAATCACTTGTTTGTTGAGTTGCTTCAATGCTTGAGCAAAGATTTGCCCATGTCGCCGTTCATCCGCTGCATGGCGACCGAGTTTCTCCGCCAGCCAAGCATCTCCTTCGGCAGCGGCGCGATCGCGTAATGCTTCTAGAAACGGTACTGAGCCAGACTCAGCTAATTGGAATCCCGCGACGATATTAGGTCGAGTGAGGGGATCACGAATTTGACGGGCATAGACATAAGCCGTAGCCGCAGAACCGACTAAATGGAGGGCGTAAGTGAAGATATTCATTCTGGAACTCACCTTAAACAGCTGCCATCTCTTCCTGCTCGTGCTCAATCTTGGTACCAAGGGCTTTGAGAAACTCAGCTAGCCAGCGTGGATGAGCGGGCCAAGCGGGGGCTGAAATCAAGTTGCCATCTGTAATTGCGTCATGCACAGCAATTTCTACATATTCTCCTCCAGCTCGATTTACATCAGGAGCGCAGGTCGGATAAGCCGCACAACGCTTACCTGCCAAAACTCCAGCTGCTACCAATACTTGGGGTCCATGACAAATGGTAGCGATCGGTTTGTTGTGGCCCGCAAAATGGCGCACGATCTCAATCACCCGTGAGTTGAGGCGAATATACTCAGGGGCGCGTCCACCAGGGATTACCAAAGCATCGTAGGTGGCTTCGTCAATGTAGTCGAAGGTGGCATTGAGTTCAAAATTGTGCCCAGGTTTCTCGCTATAAGTTTGGTCGCCTTCGAAGTCATGAATTGCCGTGCGGATTTTGTCGCCTGCTTCTTTGTGGGGACAAATCGCGTGAACCGTATGCCCAACCATTTGTAACGCTTGGAAGGGCACCATCACTTCATAATCTTCGACGTAGTCACCGACCAGCATCAAAATTTGCTTGCTCGCCATCGTTTTAACTCCTGCCAGATGCCCTGTATGCTTGCAGCTCTAAATTAAACATCTAATTTAAGGGTTTTGCTGCCTAATAAATGACGTTGGTTAAAAACTTGTATTTTTGTGCCAACGAGTACAACTGGCTAAAACCCAACCAAGTCCTAACTCATTTATGCTAGCTTGCGATCGCGTCTCTGGTAGGTGCCCCTCTGGTAGGTATCTAGTGAATGCTAGAAGGTAGTTTGGGACTAGGCTGGGCAGAAAAAGAAGCGAGAGTTCGTTCAATAAACGTTAAGCGCTGGCGGTGCTGCAACCAAACGCGGCAAGCTTCTTCGGTCAAATGTGCTTCTTCAGGAGGCAAGGATTCTTCAGGCTGATTCTGAGCTAAAACTTTGGCGACTCGTCCAGCTTGGTGATAGTCTACCCCTGCTTTAACTAGCTCTGCATGGAATAGCCGTGTTTTTTCCTCAACTGATACAAAAAATTTGGTTGACATGAAAAACTGGCGCGATCGCAGTAGTGGGGGCAACTATCCTACAGTCTCGCCACCAATTAACCCCATCCGCATCAGCCTAAAGATTCAGTTTCTAAATTTCATAGTGCCAAACTTCTTCTTCTTGCAGCACAATACGCTGGAGGGATAGGCGACGAATCAGTCCCTGTTGCTCTAGCTGATTGAGCGTGCGGGTAATGGTGACGCGAGTAGAGCCGAGAATATCAGCGATGTCCTGATGGGTGAGGCGGAGATCGATCAGTTGTCCTTGCTCAACTTGACGACCAAACTTTTTACCTAACCAATTCAACAGCTTCAGTAGCATCATATCCACCCGACGATGGCTACGAATCAGCGTTAGCTCTCCCGCTTGTTGAATATGAGCGAGCAAAGCAGCTTGAGTTTCCTGCCAATTCTCGATGTGCAGCCGCGTTGCTTCTACTTTAGTCAGGCACTCCAATTGATAGGGGTCAATCTGTGCCAACGCTTTGCCGACAATTTCTCCTGCTCCCCACAAGCCCAGCGTCACGACAGTGCCGTCCTCTAGCCAGCTCAGGGCTCGAACTACTCCCGTCTCAATTTTCCAAAGGCTTTCCGCTTCCAATGGCAACAGCGATCGCGGCGCAAACTGCCGTGGATTCGTTGATGCAGACTGAGTTCGAGATAGCAAGGAGATGGACATACGCAGCAATAATACTGTATTCCGATAGACTAACCGGAGTTTAGGCAAATGTCAATTTTTGAGGCCAACTCTCAATTAACAGCAGCGGAAATTAGATTCCCGCGCCGTTGAGAAATTCTTCAATCATCAAGTCGGAGTTAGTTTTTACAGGCGGCACAAATGCTGGGTCAGACGCTGGGTTAGAGGCATGAGGCAAAGAAGTTTGTGATTGCAACTGGTTGATCTGCTGCTCCAAGAATTTAACTCGCTCAAACAATAGCTGGATTACTTCTGCTTCCACATCTCGTAAGCTGCTATTGGCGCCTGTTCCAGCACTGGTGCGATCTTGAGGGATGACTCGTCCTGGAATGCCCACAACAGTACTGTCGCTAGGGACATTTCGTAGCACCACTGAGCCTGCACCAATCCGGGTATAATTGCCAATTTGGATATTTCCTAACACCTTCGCGCCTACGCCAACGGTGACATGCTCTCCTAGTGTGGGGTGCCGCTTGCCCGTTTCTTTGCCCGTTCCACCCAAGGTCACTCCTTGGTAAATCAAAGCATAGTCACCCACTATGGCGGTTTCCCCAATCACCACTCCCATGCCGTGGTCGATAAAGACACCCTTGCCAATCTGGGCTCCCGGATGGATTTCAATGCCAGTTAGAAAACGGCTGAGTTGAGACACTAATCGGGGCACCAAAGGAATTCTCAGACCATATAGCCAGTGGGCCAAGCGATGGAACTGTAAGGCTTGCAGTCCCGGATAGCAAAATAAGATCTCCAGCCAATTCCGGGCTGCTGGATCTCGCTCGTAAATGGTCCGAAAATCTGCTAACACCATCGTTGCCCGACCTCTCAAATCTTAGGGGATGCCAGTGGGGAGACTGGTGATTTAGTTAAATTCTAAAAAATATACGGTAACTCAATCAGGTTATAGTACTTTAGATCAATGGCATAGTATCATGCCTCGTGGCGTTGTGGAGCGAGGTGGGTTTCAGAATCAGTGATTGCTGATAGCGATCGCCCTTACCTTTCTGCTTAGTAACCGTGGCTGGAAACCGCGATCGCCCTTGGGATAAAAAACTCCAAATGCTGTTTAAAGTTTGTAGTTAGCGACACAGCATTCAGCTAGATAGAGCCTTTCCATAGAAGAAATATATTGACTCAATCAATTTGTTTATTGATACAAAGCTTGTTTGAATTGGCTCATCAGCGGAATCGCCTGAAAGCTATACATTTGCGGTTTTTCTGTAAGTAATTTCAGCCAAATTTATCGCTTGAATTACAGACTTGAACTTTAGTTTTGTCTGTGGCATTGTCTTACTTGAGTATCAACTACAAAAAGTCTATCGATTAACCGTAGTTTCAAGGTATACTACCGATGAATCTGCGGGAGAGGCTTAAAGTTGATGCTGGTATTCATCGCTCTGGCTTAGGCGGCAATCAATTGCAGCGGCTAAGCTCCTGTGCTTCTAGAGCTACTGAATCATTGCCCAAAATTTAGTTCTTGCTGTGAATTATGAACTTAGTTGTTCGGAGAAGTGCGGTTTCCTGCTTGATTACAGTGTCCTTACTTTTTAGTAGTGGTTGCTCCAAGGAAGCTACTAACAGTTCGGGGGCTGCTTTAGAAAAAAAAGTGGTTCGTATTTCTATTGGGACGCAAGATCAAACCATCAATACAGTAACGGGTGGTTCGGTCATTCGCGAGGAAAAACTGCTAGAGAAATACTTACCTAAAACTGGAAAATACGCCAATACTGAGTACAAGATTGAGTGGTCTAGCTATACCTCTGCCCCACCCCTCACTAACAAAATGTTGGCGAACCAAATTGATATTGGGATGATGGCAGACTTCCCCTCTACCATCAACATCACTACATTTCAAAAGAAGGGCAGTGGAGTCAAAACTAAATATATTGCGACTCTGGCTTATAGTCCCAATGGAGCAGGTAATGCAGTCGTCGTTCCTAAAGACAGCCCTTATAAAACGCTGCTAGACCTGAAAGGCAAAACCATTTCTGTGCCCTTCGGTTCTTCGGCCCACGGCATGGTTCTAAAGTCTCTCCAAGATGCAGGACTCGACCCGAAAAAGGATGTCACCTTAGTCAGTCAATCTCCGGAAGTGGGGGGCAGCAGTTTACAGAAAAGCCAGATTGATGCCCACGCTGACTTTGTGCCCTACGGCGAGCTATTTCCGTTTCGAGGTTTCGCCCGCAAGATTTTGGATGGAGCCCAAGCAGGCACACCCACTTTTCATGGGGTAGTGGTGCGTTCAGACTTTGCTGAAGCCAACCCAGAAATTGTAGTGGCTTATCTCAAAGCGGTGCTGGAAGCGAACAAACTCTTTCGCGAGCAACCAGAAGTTGTCGCTAGCAACATTCAAAAATGGTCTGGGATTGAAAAAGAAGTGGTTTATATGTTCTTGGGGCCTTCTGGCATTCAAAAACTTGATCCCAGAATCCAGTCTTATCAGTTGACAGCGCTCAAAAATAGCGTCATCACCCTCAAGCAAATCGGCAAATTAGATGCCAGCGTCAACCCCGATGATGTGGCAACTTGGGCAGATGATAGCTATCTCAAACAAGCGGTTCAAGAGTTGGGCGTGAGTGAAGCTGAGCTTGGCACTATAGCCGACCAAAATGTGATCAGCGGTAAAGATGCGCTGACCCAAGAGCCGATCACTGAGCCTAAGTTAGCTGCTCAAGTTTGGGTTGAAGGTGAGGATAAAGTGACTAACTTCGCCTCGATCAAAAATATGGTGACGGCGCTAGACAAGCTCAAAAAAGAGGGCAAAGCCCCCAGTGTGATATTTGTCCACGATCGCGCCAATGGCTGGAAATTGTTCGCCGAAAAGTCCTTCTATGTGCAAAACGGTGATGAAGTCGCAGCCTTCTTGCTAGAACCCGATGCTCAAGCGTTTGCGGAGAAAGCAGGCGCTAAGGTTGCTGACTTTAACGGCCTACAGACACTCTACGCTCAAAGCGCTCAACCCGCCGCGATCGCTGCCAAGTAGAGATCAGGGCTAATTCTAAGCACAACCTTCTACCCCATCTCCTTCACCCATTGTTTTGGTTATCGCCTGAGTTTCTTTCAGGGAAAGATATCGCATGTCTAGCTCCTCTTCTTCAAAGCGTTCTAGCAAAACTACTTGGTTCAGCAGCTTGGGTGGCTTTGTGAGTCAACTGCGAAACCAACCTCAACGTAGGCAGCCGTCTGCTCGTTTGCCCTTTCCCACAGGTAAAGTACTCAGGCAATCCCTTTCTTTGGTTCTCTTTTTTGGGATTTGGCAATTGCTCTGTATGGCAAGGTTTAATTTCTTTGTCAGCTTTGAGTTTTTGCCATCTCCGTTAGAAGTTTTTTACGCGACTGTGGAATTCTTCACGGGCAACGCGATGATACATATTAAAGCCAGCGCCATTCGAGTGCTAGTTGGCTTTAGCGTCGCCACTTTATTGGGAGTGAGCTTAGGGATCTTAATCGGTTGGTTTCAAAAAATTGAAGACTTAATCTTTCTGCCTCTAGAAATTCTGCGGCCTATCCCAGCCGTGGCTTGGATTCCCTTAGCAATTTTGATGTTTCCCACCTCCGAAGCAGGGATGATCTACATCACCTTTTTGGGGGCCTTCTTTCCTATCCTCATTAGTACTATCCGGGGGGTTGAGGGAACAGATGTGATTTTGCTCAGAGTGGGGCAATGTCTAGGAGCTAAGCAGTGGCATATCTTTAAGGATATTGTGGTCCCTGGTGCCATGCCTTGTATTGCTAGCGGTCTGGTGATTGGCATGGGAAATTCTTGGTTTTGTTTGGTGACGGCTGAAATCTTGGCAGGTCGCTATGGTGTGGGATACATCACTTGGGAGTCTTATGTCACTTCCAACTATCCTCCCATTGTCATGGGTATGTTGTTGATTGGTTTGATGGGATTGTTTAGTACTTACTTAGTCGATCGCTTGACTTGTTTACTCATGCCTTGGCGGAGCACTCAGAAACAACGAGCTTAGATTGACAGATCCTTGCTAGCTTCAGGAATGGCTAACGAATTCGTGAGTGTTGAGAGATTGCAGAACTATGACAAAGTTAGTAGAAACAAAGATCAAGCTCCCAGCCAAAGGATTGGTAGAAGTTGAACAGTTGTCGGTCTCCTTCAAGAGCCAAGGCCGTTATGTTTCTGTTCTAGAGTCAATTGACTTAAAGATTCCTCCTGGTGAGTTCGTCTGTCTGCTCGGACCCTCCGGCTGTGGCAAATCTACTATCTTGAATTCGATCGCTGGTTTTATTCGACCCAGCCGAGGTTATATTTCGGTTGATCAACGCTTAGTCGATCGCCCTGGAGCTGACCGAGGATTCGTCTTTCAGCAATATTCGCTATTACCCTGGAAGACGACCTTTCAAAATATTGAGTTTGGCTTGAAGATTCGCGGGTTATCTAAGACGGAACGCGAAGAACTGGTACATGAATATCTCAATCGAGTCGGGCTTTATAAACATCGCCATTCCTACCCCCATCAGTTGTCAGGGGGAATGCAACAAAGAGCCAGTATTGTGCGGGCCTTAATCAATTCTCCTTCTGTATTGCTGATGGACGAGCCTTTTGCGGCACTGGATGCCCAAACTCGACATATGATGCAGGAGCTGTTGCTCAGGATTTGGAGCGACTTGAAAACCACAGTTATCTTCGTAACTCATGACATTGAGGAAGCAATTTTTCTCAGCGATCGCATTTTTGTCATGGGTGTGAATCCAGGCCGTATCAAAACTACTTTGACAGTGCCACTGCCTCGTCCCCGCCACACCGACGACATCTTATCTCCTGAGTTTGTGCAACTCAATCGCCAGATCTTTGAGTTGATTCGGGAAGAAACGCTGAAGAGTATGGATGTTTAGAGGAAAGGAGAGCGGTGAGGAGTGAGGAGTGAGGAGTTAGAAGGAGAGAGTTAGAAGGTAAGATGAGGGGAGAAAAGGGATGTTATGTAAGGTAGTTTAGATTTGGGATTTGGCGGTTTGCAGGAGATCAGATTGAATCCATTGGTTGAGGTCGATCGCTTTTAGGTTCTCATTGCCTGGGATGAGGCTGAGTTGAGCGATATGTTGGGCGATCCAATCAGGCCGAATAGTCATTTCAGAGAAGAAACGGTCTGGTTGTTGCTTCTGGAAGGTGCTGCTAAGGAGTTGTACAATGATTTCGGCATCAAGCTGAGTCCAACGGCTAATCAACGGTAATGCGGAGGATGTATTGGCACACCAATATTGAGCCGCTTGCAAAGCTTTTAAGTAAGCAATTACGATCTCTGGATGTTGTTCTGCTAGAACTTCACTCACTACCACCGCATGAAATGCCGGGAGACCGCTTAAGTCATCGTCCAGCAGATAACGAAACTTGCCTTGCCGACAGGCGATCGCGTGGAAGGGTGCAAAGTGGGCATATCCGTCTGCCAATTTGTTTGGGTGCTGGAAGGGACGGTTGAGATTCGCTTGATCCAGTGCGGCAATGGTCACGTCTGACAAGAGATTGGCTGCTTGTAGCGATCGCATCACCATACCGTGGGCGGAAGAACTGAAGGGAACCGCAATCACTCGACCCCGCAAGTCTTCCAAGCTATTTAATTTGGATTCGTGGGGCACAATCACGGCATTACAGGAACCATCTGGATTGGCAGAGACAAAACTGACCAAGCGAGTTTTAGTCACTGGATGGGGAGAACCTGAAGGAGGAACGGCGCTGAGTAGGGAAGGATAGTCGCCTAGTAAGCCAATATCTAGTTGCCCTGACTGTAACCCTTGAATAATGGGAGCACCCAGCGAGAAATCTTGCCACTGAATCTGATATTGAGTGGAACTGTAGCGACCGTTTCTAGGCAAGAAATGTTCTAGCAAGCCTAAGCGCTGAATTACCAAACCTCCTGTCACCGTAGGAATCGTAGCATTTTGCATACCAATCCGAATGGTGATCGTTTCAGGGTGATGAGTTTGATGAGATCGCGTAATTAAACTAGGCGATCGCAGTCGCACAGAGGTTTCTCTTGCCGGAGAGTCAGCAGCGGGAGAAGCTGGAGCAGGTTGCACCAGAGCCACAAATTTTTGGATTGGGTTTAAGCTCAAAGCTTTACGACTGGAGCGATCGCTGGGCAGTGCAGCTGACTGACTTAAGCGCTGGGGCAACAACAAAAACACATTCCCTGGCAAAGGAAATTCTTGGAGTGGAATGCTCGTCAAAATACGGGATTGCCGCTCAGCTTTGAATTCAAGATCTGAGGCAAATCCTACATAATTTCCTTGAGTCAAATAAGTTCGTACCAAGCTTAAAGTATCAACAGTTTCAATCTGAGAAAAATCAGCGATTGATAGCCCTAATTCGGTTAATCGAGATTCCAAGATGAGGCGATTGGTAGAACTAGCAGGAAGCATCACCCAATTTTGTTTTTGCAGCTCCTTTAAGCTTAACCATTTCTGTTTGGTTAAAGGATGGTTGGTTGCCACAATCAAAGCATAGTGAATAGGGGCGATCGCTGTAGCTGATATTTCGGCAAACTCACCCAAATTAATTTCTGAAATACCTAAATCAATTTGGTTGCTGGTCAAAGCTCGATGCAAACTTTCGGCTGATTCAAATACAACACACTGAGTTTGAATATCAGGGTGCTGTTGACGATAGCGAAAAAGCACCTCAGGTAGCCAGTCTTCAGCGATCGCAGTCGTGCAGCCTACCTTCAATTGACCCAATTTCCCCTGTTTAATTTCTTCAATCGTTTTGAGTAAATTATTTTCTAAATCAATCATCTTTTGACCTTCAGCCAATAGAAATCGACCGACTTCTGTGAGCTGAATCTTGCGACCTAGACGATAGAAAAGGGAAGTGCCAATTTCTGACTCCAAGGCTTTAATTTTGGCACTCACCGCAGGCTGGGTCAAATTCAGGATATCTGCCGCCTCAGTAAAGCTTAAATGTCGCGCAACTTCCAGAAAAACCCGAATTTGATAAACCTCCACAGCCCCACAACCCTTATTTGAAACTTTCTTGATTTTTTGTATCAAAACATTCTATCAGTCCATAAAAGATGTGGATAGAGGAATGGCAATTCTTGCTTCAAAATAAACTTAGTAAGCTTTAGTTTTTCGCAACTCCAGAAGAGTCGTAGGTTTTAATTTTCAGCTTGGTTCTGGCTGATATAGCGATCACAAATGTTTTGTGAACAAAGGGCATGGGGGCACTGTCCCACGAAGGGATAAAACCCCTGCACCCCGTTCAAGAATCAAAAAGGATTGCTATGAGTTTCTTGCGGCTACAGAAATAAATGATCGCTACTAGAGGGATAGGTTGAGTGGATACTCAATGGCTGAAGACGGATGTTCTAGTGATTGGCGGCGGTACGGCTGGGACAATGGCTGCGATTAAGGCCAAGCAAGCTAACCCCGAAGGAGACGTGTTAGTCCTGGAGAAGGCTAATATCCGTCGCAGTGGAGCGATCGCGATGGGGATGGACGGGGTGAATACCGCTGTGATTCCCGGTCACTCTACACCTGAGCAGTATGTGCGAGAAGTGACGATCGCGAATGATGGCATTCTTGATCAGAAGGCAGTCTACCAAACTGGTAAGCTGGGCTACGAAACGATTCAAGAGCTAGAAAGCTGGGGCGTGAAGTTCCAAAAGGATGCCCAAGGCAACTATGACTTGAAGCAAGTGCATCGGGTCGGCAAATATGTGCTACCGATGCCCGAAGGGAAAGATTTAAAGACGATTTTGGCTCGTCAAGTAAAGCGCCACAAAGCCAGAGTTACCAATCGCGTCATGGCTACTCGAATCTTAGTCAAAGACGGTCGGGCGATCGGGGCAGTTGGGTTTGATGTCCGTAGTGGTGACTTTGTCGTGATTCAAGCCAAGGCTGTAATCCTTTGCACTGGGGCTTGCGGACGCTTGGGCTTACCTGCTTCCGGATATCTCTACGGCACCTATGAGAACCCCACCAATGCTGGAGATGGTTACTCGATGGCCTACCAAGCAGGTGCCGAGCTATCCAACATCGAATGTTTCCAGATCAACCCTTTGATGAAGGATTACAACGGGCCTGCCTGCGCTTATGTCGCCAGTCCGTTTGGTGCCTACACCGCCAATGCCGAGGGACATCGTTTCATTAGTTGCGACTACTGGAGCGGCCAAATGATGCTAGAGGTCTGGAAAGAGTTGAACTCTGGCAAAGGCCCTGTGCAATTAAAGATGACGCACTTAGATGAGGATACAATTTCTGAGATTGAATCGGTGCTCTGGGCCAATGAGCGGCCTAGCCGAGGGAGATTTCATGAGGGACGGGGAGAAAACTACCGTACCCACGGAGTCGAAATGAATATCTCCGAAATTGGTCTGTGCAGTGGTCATAGTGCTTCTGGTGTCCGAGTCAATGAAAAAGCTGAAACCACAGTCCCTGGACTTTATGCTGCGGGAGACATGGCGAGTGTGCCGCACAACTATATGATCGGAGCTTTTGTCTTTGGGCGTTTGGCAGGCACCCACGCAGTGGAATACAGCGAAGATTTGGAACATGTTGATCCTGATCCAGACTTTTTAGAAGCAGAGAAACAACGGATTTATGGCCCCTTAAGCCGTCCCGATGGTATCCCTCACACGCAAGTGGAATACAAGTTGCGGCGCTTGGTCAATGATTACCTGCAACCTCCCAAAGTTGATCACAAAATGGAGATCGGTCTCAGACATTTTGTCTGCTATCACGAAGCCTTAGACCAAATGGGAGCCCGCGATCCTCATGAGCTGATGCGTTGTATGGAAGTGCATTTTATTCGCGACTGTGCCGAGATGGCTGCAAGAGCGTCTCTATACCGCCGTGAGAGCCGCTGGGGTCTATATCACTATCGCGTAGACTGCCCAGATAAGAACAATGAGGAATGGTTCTGCCATGTGATTGTGAAGCAGGATCAGTCGGGAGAGATGAGCCTGTTTAAGCGTCCTGTAGAACCTTATGTGGTGCAGGTGGATTTGGGACGAGAAGTTTATGATGTTGCAGTTCGCTAAGGCTGAACCTTGGGCTGCTTTAATTCCTCGCAATTGAGATGGTGAACATGAGTTTGGAGAATATTTAAGCATGGCATTAACGACGCAACGAGTAGATGTGCCTGTAATCGTGGATGAGTCGAAGTGTTTGGAAAAGTGCACGGCTTGTATTGAAGTTTGTCCGCTGGATGTGTTGGCGAAGAACCCTGAGACAGGGAAAGCTTACATGAAATATGACGAGTGTTGGTTCTGCTTACCCTGTGAAAAGGAATGCCCGACCAATGCGATCACAGTGAAAATTCCATTCTTGTTAAGGTAAGGAAAGAGAGATGTCTGTGGAGACAAATCAAGAACTAGAACCGTGGTTGGAGATGTTGCGATCGCCTGAGGTGAGCGATCGCTTGGTCGCTGTCAAAACCCTACAGCATTTGGGTGATGAGGCAGCTCTGACGCCACTAGTGACAGCATTGCAAGATGAAAGTACTGTGGTACAAAAGCTAGCGGTAACAGCGCTTTGGGAGTTGGCAAATCCAGCCGCAGTGCCAGCATTGATCGGCTGTTTAGCCTCTCCTGAGCAGGAAATCCGAGAGGAAGCACAATCCGCTTTAGGGGAGCTAATCTCTCCCGATCACTTGCTGTTGTTGCTCGATGCCTTACAGCAAGAGGATACTAACTTACAGTTCCATGCGCTGGTGCTGCTGCGTAAGATTCATGATGTGCAGTCTCTACCTTATGTATTGCCATTTTTTGCTGCTGAATCACCAGACCTTCGTGAAGCCGCAATCACTACTTTGCGTTATTTAAATCAAGTCGATCGCTGTCAGCCTGCCTTGGCACTGCTACAAGATCCATTAGAAACGGTGCGACGGGCCGCTGCTTTGACCTTGGGACATTTGAGCGACGCAGAAGTGGTGCCTCTGTTGAGCCAAGCTCTAACAATCGATGCTGATTGGCAGGTACGCCGGAATGCGGCTAAGTCTCTCGCCATTCATGCAGTGTCAGCCGCAATCCCCACCCTTCAGCAAGCTCTAACCGATGAGCATTGGCAGGTACGGAAAGCTGTGGCTCAAGCGCTTCAGAAAACCCCTGACAAACAGGTAATGCCTGCCTTAGTCAGAGCGTTGGCAGACGAATATTCTGATGTCCGACGAGAGGCCGCGATCGCCTTGGGCAACTTGGCTCATCCTGCTGCTGTTCACCCCTTGCAACAGGCACTAGATGATCCGGATAGAGATGTGTGCATCTACGCCCAACGAGCCATCCAAAAAATTCAGAACTCCCTCAACGCGACTCCTAATGCCTAGCCATTCTTCTCCTTTTCGATCCACTAGTCTAGCTGAAGCATCTCCTGAAGCGGCTCCTGATCCGTCCTTGCTAGCGCGTCAATCAGAAGTGGTGGCTCGTCTGAAGCAAGCAGTAGACCCCATTCTAAAGAGTGACATTGTCAGCTTAGGTATGGTGCGTAATCTCCGACTTGTAGAGGATTATGTTTACCTGCGGCTTTATGTTGGTACCCATCAACAGGAGCTAGAAGCCCAAGTGCGATCGCGCTTGTCTGATTTAACCTGGTGCAAAAAGGTCTATGTTCAGCTCTGCACGATTCCAGGTGTCAAGACCACACTAGCGATCTCTAGCGGCAAAGGAGGGGTGGGCAAGTCAACCGTATCGGTGAATTTAGCAGCAGCTCTAGCCCAACAGGGAGCGAAGGTTGGGATCTTGGATGCCGATGTCTATGGCCCCAATATTCCGCAGATGTTGGGTCTCAGCCAAACAGAAGTGCAAATTGTGGAGACTCCAGCAGGACAGCGATTTATCCCTTTGGAAGCTCATGGCATCAAAGTGATGTCAGTAGGATTATTGGCCGAACCCGACCATCCCTTAGCGTGGCGGGGGCCTGTGCTCCACAAAATTATTACGCAGTTCATTCAAGAAGTAGAGTGGGGTGAATTAGATTATCTCTTGATCGATCTACCCCCTGGAACCGGAGACGCTCAAATCACAATTATTCAAGAGAGTCCGATCCGGGGTGTTCTGTTGGTCACGACTCCCCAGCAGGTCGCAGTTGCCGATGTGCGCCGGAGTATCCATATGTTCCGGCGGGTGGGGGTTCCGGTGCTCGGCATTATCGAAAATATGAGCTATCTGGTTTGTGGTCAATGTGGCGATCGCACCCCCATCTTCGGCAGTGGTGGAGGTCAGCAGTTAGCCACCGAGTTACAAGCTCCCTTACTCGGAGAAGTGCCGATCGTGGCTCCCATTTGTCAAGGCGGAGATGCAGGTCAGCCGATCGCGATCGCAGACCCCAATGCCCTAGCTAGTCAAGTGTTTCAGCAAATTGCGAGTAGTATTCACCAAACTTTCAACCCCATGATCTAGGCTGTGCCAAAACCTAGTCACCGAGGTAGTCTTGCGGAGAATTGAATAGGTACGACGATCGCTCCTAAGCGCACCTATCCAACTCTCAATTGTAGATCTAAGGTAGCTTAACCTACCTTCTCACAGGTGTATTTGGGCTTGATGTGCTCGTTAAAGTATTGGCCTTTAGAGGTGGCAGTTTCTAAGCCTTGATACACCACTTCGGGGACATCGTGATACTTATAGGCAAGACCACGCAGTACAATCTCTAGCGTCTGAGTTTTGGGATCATACTTGTGTGCTTCAATCAAGCTGGTTTCAGGCTTGAGGAGTGGAAAAGCGATCGCGTCTCGAATGCTGGGGCTATTCGTTAACAACATCACTAGGCGATCGATGCCAATTCCCAATCCCCCGGTGGGTGGCATGCCATATTCCAGAGCTGTTAAGAAGTCTTCATCCACATCATTCGCTTCGAGATCACCTGCCTCTTTACGAGCCGCTTGCGCTTCTAAGCGTTGGCGTTGATCGATCGGGTCGGTTAACTCCGAGAAACTATTTGCAGTTTCGCGACCGACAATGAACAACTCAAACCGCTCGACCAGTCCAGGCTCGGAGCGGTGGGGCTTGGCTAGCGGAGAAATTTCAACGGGGTAATCAATTACAAACGTCGGTTGAATCAACGTTGCTTCCACTTTTTGCTCAAAGGCTTCGTTGAGAATATGCCCGATGGATTCACACTCATCAGCACCCTCAATCCTGGCTTGACGCGCCGCAGCTTTGGCATCGTCTAAGCTTTGAAACTGGCTAAAGTCGATGCCTGTTTTCTCTTGCACTAGCTCATGCATGGTGGCTCGTCGCCAAGGTAGAGTTAGGGCGATCGCTTCCCCTTGATAGGTAATCTCAAGCGTACCCAACACTTCCTGAGCCGCGTAGGTAATCAACGCCTCGGTCAACGCCATCATGTCGTTGTAGTCAACGTAAGCCTGGTAAACCTCGATTGTGGTGAATTCGGGGTTATGTCTGGTTGAGATCCCTTCATTGCGGAATACGCGCCCCAGCTCAAACACTTTCTCAAAGCCACCTACAATCAGCCGCTTTAAGTGCAGTTCGGTAGCGATCCGGAGATACAGATCCATCTCCAAAGTGTTGTGGTAGGTGATGAACGGTCGTGCCTCTGCGCCCCCCGCCTCACTCTGAAGCACTGGAGTTTCGATTTCGATAAAGCCTTGTTGGTCTAAATAGCGTCGAATGGCTGCGGTAATCAGTGCCCGCCGTCGAAAGGTTTCGCGCACCTCTGGGTTAACAATCATATCGACATAACGCTGGCGGTAGCGCTTAGCAATATCGGTTAAGCCATGCCACTTGTCAGGCAACGGTAACAGCGACTTGGTGAGAATGGCGTATTCACTTACGTAGACAGACAGCTCACCTTTTTCTGTCCGCTTGATGTTGCCGCGCACGCCAATAATGTCGCCCACATCTGTGAGCTGTTTCAGCAAGTTGAAAGCATCTGGCGGCTCTACCATGCTTTCCTGAATTTTCTTTTTATCTAGGTAAAGCTGAATGGTGCCAGTTTCGTCTTGCAAAGCGAAGAAGGCCAGCTTACCAAATACCCGTCGCGCCATGATGCGTCCAGCGATCGCGACTTCTAGTGGGTCTTCCGCACCATCGGGCAAATCGGCAAATTTAGCTTGCAAGTCGGCAGCGTGATGGGTAACTTCCCAACGGTAGGCATAGGGAGTCAGTCCCGCTTGTTTCAGTTGCTCCACCTTTTGCAGGCGGGTCGCACGAATTTCTTCTAGGGTTGAGTTCGATTGAGTTTCGGGTCGGGACTGCTCAGAAGACATAGGTTAATGATTAACAGCCAAGCTAACGATCGGTTAGGTGCCCCTGTTTGCCATAGCTAGCTCAACAGGTAAAGGGCAAAATCTGATTATAGTCGTCAACCCGACCCGTTGCTGGATGTTTTCGTCACGGGGGCGATCGCGCTCCACATTTCGCTAATTAATTGGCTTTGGTTTGTGACGTTTGCTCACGCTTATGCCCATAGTCGCTGAATCGAGTAGGCATCAAAAGCTGAGTCACGACTAATTAAAACTAGGGAATGATTGATAGCTTGAGCTACCAGAATGCGATCGAAGGGATCTCGGTGATGGAGCGGAAGATTGCGAACTTGAGCAGTATCAGCAAAAGAAATAGGGAGCAGGGTGATATCTGAAGCTTCTATTACTGACCCAATCGCTTCGTAGCTACGTTGAAGCGATAATTTGCCAATGTTCAGTTTGATTGCGATCTCCCAAAGAGTTGCAATACTCACATACACAACATCAGCCGCTTCAATCCCATCCTTGAGCGTGTCTGGCAAATTAGCATTATCTTCAGTTAGCCAGATAAATGCATGAGTATCCAGAAGCAAAGAACTCATTCCATATATTCCTGAAAATCTTCTAGCGGCTCATCAAAGTCATCTGCTAACGGCAAGACAAACGTACCTTTCATTATTCCTGCTCGTCTTTTTTTCTCAGAAGGCTGAATTTCAGAGGTATTTTCTATAGTTTTATTCGTGTACTTCTCCGCAAGAAACTCTGCATAATGTAGAACTTCCTGCTTGAGAGAGTCAGGCAATTTGTCAAGCGTGGCTAAAATCTCTATTTCTAGCATTACTTCCACTTCTTTGAGGCTTTCGTCAGGATACAGCTACAATTTAGCGTCCATTAAGTAATAGCGGTTGTACACTGCTCCTGAAACAATAGCCTAGTTAATGCAAGCGCTCTTCGAGCATTAGGTAGGTAGAGCAAATAACCAGAAACATCGGTAGCATAAACATCCGACTTGTTAGTAGGTATCTTGTCTGCTCTACTGCTCTTCAGTCTTGCCTGTACGGAATTTCTTTAAGGCAACTGATAGCTGACGCAAGCGTTCGCTGACTTCTAAATCTGACTCCTGAGACTTCAGATTACCTGGCACTTCAGACAGTAGAGATGAATTTCCTTGCAGCCATTCATTGAGAGCGACCCCTGCCCAAGTTCCTTCTTTGTCTCTGAAGCTGTCAACTAAGCCTTTAAGCTCTTGGATACAGTAGGATTCAAAGCCAGCCGCATCAAAGATTGCAGAGCGTAAGTATTCTTCAAAGGCGTTGATATCATTCTCAACCTCAAAAACTACAGATTCTTGAGGAGATCTCAAATTATCAACAGTATCCATGACGGTTTGTGCTACGGCTCCTGCAACCTGTGTTGCTACTCCGATGGCTCCTAAACCTTTTGTGAGCCCTAGGACTTGTTGCCGCACTTCAGGGCTAAACAGTAGATCAGGCCCATATTTGACATACCGTTTGAGGACTGTAAATGCAGCTTCTTCGCCACTGTAGTAGTTGTCAACTATTTCAATGTCTACACCAAGATTTCTGATAATTTCATTGCGCGTGTCACTATGGAGTGGCCCACGGATTAAGGCTTCTGCAACTGGGCGAGCAAACCGTAAAAACAATACACTTAGACTATTTTCTAGCCTATTTAAAAATTGGTCGTTGGAATTTCCAATTAAGCGTTCTTTAACTTGTCTGCTACCCCATAGCAAACTCGTCATGTATTCAACCAGTTTTAACGCTTCGTCTTGTAACTCTATTGCAAGTTGACTCGCGATCGCTGACAAAGCCTTACTGACATCGATATACAAATCTTCTCGCCACCGAAAGTTGGCATTAGCGCGATCAAAGACAGGGTTTGAATTGGCGGCAAATATTGTGTCTTTCTTGCGAAATGCTTCTTCTCTGAGCCTTTGCATTTCACTGGCAACAACTTGTAAGTATCTTTTCCTGAATTTATTGATACTGTTTGAGGAATTATCAGATGACTTTGAATCTTTATTGACAACAGAGGAGTCGTAGAAAATTTGCAGGTCAGCTTTGATCTGTTCCCATTTGTGGTGCCACCACTCAGTAAAGAGAATTCGCTGTCTCTCTTCTTCGAGTTGCTTGGCCTCTTCAGGGTTTTCAGAGTAACGTTGGCTGACGAGGCGATGAATCTCTTCAGAACTGACAAGAATTTTAGTAATAGAAGCTTCGCATCGTTTCTTTAAGACGGATACACGCTCAATATTAACATAGTTGAAAATTCTGTTTTTAATTTCTGGAATCCCAGTTGCATCTTTGCTTATAGCATCTGCATCTCTGATGCCAGTCAGATCTTCTAGCTTCAGTAGATCGCAAATTCATCTTGAAGTAGGGAGGTAGACTGCTGTGACGACCGGGAAATGTCGCTCAACGGCGTGAGAGAGGAACTCTAGCATGGTTTTGAGGTCAAAAAATGCCTGGTAGACTA
>JAHHIL010000052.1 GCA_019358975.1 Trichocoleus desertorum ATA4-8-CV12 | reverse complement strand
AAACCCTTCTTAACTTCTCATACAACATACTAAAACACTTAAAACTTATCTGATTTTCTAATAAAAGCCCCGCCAGTTTATAGCGGGGTTTTTCTGTCGGGTGGTGTCGGGTAACTTGTCGTTTTTTGTCGGGTGTCGGGTGTCGGATTTGTCGGATCGGGCGTCGTGTCCCTTGTCAGGTCGTTACCCGACAGCCTTTTTGCCTCTCCCTGTCGGGTTGTCGGGTAGTGTCGGGTAGCCGACAGAGGCACCCTATTTCAAATAGAAAATATCGCCCTCACACTGCAAAACATTTAGCTTGGCAAGTTCATCCATGTAGACACGAATCTCATCAGTCGAGACGCTTTTAAGTGCTGCTAATGATGCTCTAGAAACGTCACGTGGCTTTAATCTTTCACCTCGCTTTTGGAAATAATCCACGATCGCCTGCAAGTGAGGAGCGATCGCTTTTTGCTCCGGTTGTGGGACTACGGATGGCTGCGGCGCAACGTTGAATTCCAAGGCAAGTAAACTCTCTAGCTGCTGACGAGTTTGGGCGGGTGCCTCTACTTGCTTTGGCTGCTCAACTGGGCTAGCTGGGCTTGCCTGGCTGCCACTTAATTCAGGAATTCGATTGAGTATCCACTGCACGGGGTCAGGCTCTCCATAGCCATTGGTATCCGTCAGAATCCACGCTGGTAACGCCCATTTCTCTGGAGGATGCTTGGGGAACTGGATGGTGTAGGAGCCTGACGGATGCGGACGGCCACGCTTGTCAGGTCGAACCGCATGAGCAGTGATGAACACTCGCATGTTTTCCAGGGCATCCCTCACCCCTTCCAGCTTTAGCCCAGTCAAGGTGTCGTTCTGAGTAATGAAGCTGTAGCAGGCACGAGACTTGTTAGCTTTGGCGATCGCTGCCGTCATCAATGGGCCAAGCTCTAGTTCTAAAATCTGGGCTACTTGGAAGATTTCATCTAGGGTGAAAGCAGTCCCTTCCAGTTGCCCCTTCTTAGCTTCTGATGCCAGTTCCACAACGGTATCCAGGTAATCTCTATACTTCGCCTCACCAATGGCTAGCATGTCCCATTTAAGGGCTGGAAAGTCGTTATCAGTGCTGGCATAGGACACTTTAAAGCCCAGTGCTAATCGACAAGCATTCACTAAGTTAATGATGGTTGTCTTGCCACTTTGGGACTCGCCATAGCTCCAAAGGAACGGCTCATCAATCAAGCGAACAATGGGGAAACCATCACGCTCTAGAGCATCCATCACACGCTCGATGCGTTCCTCAAGAGTTCCTGTGCTTAGGTCTATTACTCCAATGTGGGTATCAGCCACGGGGCGATCGCCTGGGTCATCTGGTGTTTGAATCACTGTGGGCACCTCTGCTTGGAGCGTGGTATTAGCAGGGGTAGGTGGTTGCTCGCCATCGGCAGGTAGAAGCTCTGTGGCTGCTGGTGGTGGAACTTGCTCAGTGGTAGTGGTAGGCGTAGGTAAAGCAGGGGCATCTGATGCCGCGATCGCTTCCTCCAGGGTAGGCAGGGCGTGACGGATTGCCACTTGCCGCAGGGTGTAGCGATAGGCCGCGAAGCGCCGCTCCGCTGGGACTTGCTTGAGAAAGGGCACCAAGCGATCGCCTGCAAGGGCTAGGAGCTGATACTCCGTCGCCTGGGCCGGGGGTAAGCAGCTCGACACGTCATCTGTAGGATCGTCCGGTTGTACTTGGCGTGTGTCGGTGTACTCGCCCGCCGCCGCAAACAGCTCAAACACTCCTTTCCGCAGGCATGGGATGGGAAGCAGTTTCTTGGTTTTGCGATAGTCTTCAATCACCATCCAGCCGTAACCGCACAGGCCGAAGCCACCTAGGACAGCAATCAAAGGATTAGCGCTGAGAGCCAACCCAACTACACCAAGGGCGGCGCTGAGCAGTTTGCCCGATTCCACATCTAACCGGAACTCGTGCGCCTCCTGTTCCAGCTCAGCAATCCGGCTTTCAAATGCGTCTGCTATCTGACCTTGGGTTAATAGGGTACTGAAGTCTTCACTGTGAAAATTGTTCATGTTAGCCACCTATAGAAAAACCCCAGCAGATAGCACTGCCGGGGCCAAACAACTTTTCCGACTTACTCGACTACTTCAACTTTGGGAGCTGTTGCCTCGCGGCCCTTATCAAGTGCATCCAAGAACAGTGCGATCGCGCATTCCGCTCCAAAGATGCTGAGGGCAATCCAGGTTAGGTTGCGGAGCAGTTCTCCGATACCATCAGCACCAAATAAGGGGAAATTGCTAAAGCTAACAATGAAGTCGATTGCGTAGGCGAGGAGGCAAACAAACCCTTTTACTCGAAGTGATTTAGTGCCTGCCCGCTTGAGTTGCCGTCGCTTGAATTCGACCAAATCAACTGCGTCAGGGCGCTTGTCAGGAACGGTATAATCCCGAACCGACTCATACTCGCGCTGAGCCTGAGCTAGGCTGATGTCGCGCAGAGTGCTGGCCTGAATCGCCTGAATAATAGTGCTTAGAATTGACGCTACCCAGAACGTCGGGCTGAGCAGGGCGGAGAAGACAAGGAGCGGGTCAGCACCATCCTCGATAAAAGGTTTGACGATAAAGCTAGGGGCATTAGATACAGCGGCCTGCCAATATCCCTCGCAGGACAACCCGATAAAGTAGAGCACCGCAAGGCCGAACAGGATGGCACTACCGGGGGGCTGCGTTAACCACATGACGACCCGAATAGGCAGAGTGAGCAGCCACGCCAGCCAGTAAAAAATACGGTTAGCAACAGAGCCTAGATTTATCCCACTACCCCCTGCGCTACCCCCAGCGGGCCGAGAGGGACGGGAACGGCGATGACGAGAGTTGTAGCGATCGCGCATTCGTTCTGTAGTCATGGTTTTACCTCACAAGCTTGGTTATTGGTCTGGATGAATTGAAACTCCCCTCCCAGCGCGTAGCCAATACAGCGGCGGTATTGGTCGTAAATTATGGTTTTGCGGGTGGGGTCTGTAACGTGCTGCCAGTCCACGGCTGGGGGGATATCGGAGAGAACGTAATCTCGAATGATCAAGGACTCAACATTGGCGATTTGATTGCGCTCATAGGCTTTGGCGATCGCTTTAGCCTGTTCAGCTTTGGTTTGCTCTAAGTCGGCTTGTGATTCAAGCTGGGATTTCTGCTCCTGTGCCTTTTGCCAGGACTGCTGGCGTAACGCGGCATCAGTGGCACTAAAACTGGCAATGACCACAAGCCCACCTAAGCTGGCAAAGCTAACTATCTTTCCAGATGTAATTTGCATAGTTTCTAAGGCTTGACTGAGGCTGGCGATCGCGCACCACCAGCCATTGCACAACTAGCGGGACTGGCTCAGCTCAGGCAGTCCTAGAAGGTCACGGATTAGGAACAAATCTGGGTCATCCTCCAGCTCAAGCTCCCAATCCTCCGCCTGAGTATGGGGAATCGTGAAGGATGCTTGGCACGGGTAGCAATGCAAGATGAACTCAAACTCGTTAGAGCAATTCTCAGGGAAAGGCCCCCAGAACATCTCAGCAGCATCCCAAAACGGCTTCCACGGAAAGTCCAGTTCTGGGTCGGTTTGCGGTGCCCCCGCCTGGGGCTGGAAGTGAAGCGAGAGTTCTAGATAATCCTCAGTTCCGAGGGCAGTGCGAACGCCTAGCATCATCTCGAAATCGGGGTAAGCGGCCTTGGCCTGCTGGTGCCACTCTTGCAACTGCCGTTGTCCAAAAATGAGTAGAACTAGGTTTTCCTGAAGCTCGGCATCGGCAGAGTAAAACATCCATTGCAGAACCTCGAAACGTTGCTCTGGATGCAGTACCCCATCGTTCTCACGGACGAGACGGACATCTTCCAAATCGAGCACATCAGCATGGGTGCCAATCCGATAGAGGAGATCATCGCGATCGCGTTCTGTCTTGGCCTGGTTAAAGCGATTAACCCGTTCTTCGATATAGCTCCAAACCACCATGATTAGTGCCCTCCCTGATGTGCGTTGGCATGTCGCAACTGAGCAGTGAGAGCTTCTATCAGCCCTTCCGCTGCATCAGGATCAACCTCTTCCAAGATGGCGATCGCCTCCTCCAATTCTTCGCTAGGCTGAACTGGCGTTTCGTCAAGAACCGAACCCAGAAGTGCCCACTCTTCCTTGGTACCGAGCAAATAGGTGTAGGTAGATAGGAGTGCCCGGAAGCCCAACTTATCTTCGTGGGTGAGATTCTGAAGCTGGGGGCCAAACTGCTCTACAAGCTCTTGAACCTCAGTAGTTTGATTTATCTGGTCGATGTAAGCCAAAACTTCCATCGTTAGCGCCCTCCCCGTCGTGCGTTGCCATGACGTAATTGGGCTGTGAGGGCTTCGATTAAGCCTTCCGCCGCGTCGGGGGCAATCGTTTCTAGAATGTCGATTACCTCTTCTAGTTCTTCGCTAGGTTCATGCAGCGGAGTCTCGGTTACAACTGCGTCCAACGTCCACTCATCCTCCACATCTTTGAGGTAGAGATAGGTTGCTAGAAGCATCCGGAGGCCCAGTTTATCCTCGCGGGTTAACTCTTCTAGTTGAGAGCCGAAACACCGCGAAAGGTCATCAATCTCAGGGGTTTGAGCGTAATAAGTCGTAGGTTTTGTCATGATGAAATTAGTCCGTTTGTTCGGGTATGTGGACAGCGGATGGAGCCAGCCTTTGCCGTGGAAAGTTCAGGCTGGCTTTCGCTTTACAGTTCAATCGGTTCATCGAATCGAAAGTTATCGGGCACCGGGGCCGGGACAGGTTCCAGCAAGCCGGATGCACCGGGGTAAAAATCAGTCGGGCTGGGGTCGGGGTGACGTGCGGGGTCAAGCTCCCATGTGCCCAGTAGGTGCTTTGCATAACGGCTCACGATTAGGGCGATCGCGTGGGAGGGAGAACTGGCCTTGGTAATACCCTGGATTTGATCAACGATCGCCCTGGTATCTGTGTCTAAAACAATTCTGCTTGTCATTTCTCCCCCTATACACTCGCCATTCCTAACAACGAAATCAGTTGCGAGAAGTTGGAAATTTGAGGATGACGAGCAATCTTAAAACGCCCTTTGGTAGCTTCCTCCAGTGGTTCAGCCAAAGAAGCACTGCCACCAATGATGAGCACTTCACCAATCTCGCTTGTCCACTGATTCCAGCGGGTTTTTAGTTCTCCTCTGATGTCGCCTAGCCAATCTTCGCGGGCCTTGTTGAATGCTTCCTGAAAGCAGAAGCCGCTAGTCCCCAGCTCGAAATCACCCCGCTCAATGCCGTCCATAATCTGAGACAGGTCGGGACTGGTAGAGAGTTGAGAATTGATACGGGCTGCAATGCGGCGGGCCAGGTCGTAGGTGCCAGGTAAAACCGCGTCAGCTTCCCGGATAAGAGAACCACCTGCACTGTAGAGGCGGGCAATGCCAGTACCACCTCCCAAATCAAGAACTCCATTGGAGTTACGACGGCTGCGGAATAGTTCACGCTTCATCGCGTATCGGTAGGCCGCTTGCGTTTCGTCGATTGGCTTCACCTCATGCACAACTGCTGTGATGCGTTGCCCATTGCGAGTGAACTGGTGAGTACCCTCAATCTTTTTTAGCTCTGCTACATCAGCCTTGTTCCGGCTATTGGGGAGAGCAATCACCAGCCGCCCGATAGTGACAGCGGTGGAACCAGAGTTAGGTTCGATCGCAGCTAGTACTAACTTCTTAGCCAACTCGCACTTGTTGTCTTGAAACACTGGTGTGCCCTTCATGTCTCGCGCTACCGCGCCAAGGCAGAAATGCTCACCCCCAGTACTGATGACAACGCTGTTCTCATCGGGAGTTGCTTCCTCCCAGCTGGGGTCAATTTGTTTGATAAAGGCGGGGATAGTGCGGGGCTTATTAGCTGGATCGATCCATTGCAGGGTGCGGTTGCCTCCATCGAATACAACCACAGGACGGTTAAGTTCGATCGCCACTGTTTGTTCTTGAGATGTACGTGAGGTGGATGCTGCGAGGCTTGTAGTCATAGGGGAAGTTCTCCTAGTGAAATTAAGCTAAATCCTTGACTGGGATGGACTTGAAGCAGTTCAGACGTACAGACCAGAGGTTATTTAGCGTGTTCGCTCTGTATCCGTTGTTTGTACCTTTGATGGATATAAGCTAACATGGATTACATCAAATACATCAATTGCATCAAAAGACTTTCTTAGTGCAAACAGGGATAATTTTTGTAGGAGGGCTAAAATCTGTGCATTGCAAGCAATCGGCAGATGACATGAAGCGGACTACCGTATCGTTTGAGGATGACCAATACGAAATTCTTGAGAAGTGGGCGGATAAAGAGATCCGGACGGTTCCCAACTTAATCACAGCGATCGTGGTTAGCGTCCTAAGAGGTGAAACTCCTAAGCTGCCAGAGCTTGAGGACAATAAGAGTGAGGGCAAATAGGGAGCGCGATCGCTAATGGCAGAGCGACTAACTCTCTTGCAGTTAGAGGAGCGAATAAATAAGTTGCAAGCTGAAGTTCAAATGCTACGTGCTGAACAAGACTGGATGAAGCGCGTTTTCCAGGTTTACGGAATCAATGGGCCGTGGGTTTCCCCTCAGCAGGCCGCTGACTTATCCTGTATTAGCCGAGAGGGAGTAATGTGGCATGTTCGCAGAGCCGAGCGCTTCCGTGAACTAAAGCGAGATTGTGAATGCAAGTATGGCATCCACTACCGACAGATCCCAAAAACCAAAGATGACCAGCCACGCATTAACACTGCATGGCAGATTCATGTCATCGAGTTTGAGAAGCTATTGGCTGTTCCCCAGGACAACTTAAAGGCAGGTTAGCGATCGCCATGATTCAAGCCATCCCAAAAAAACTAAGCATCAAACCTGGGTACAGACCTCAAGCCCCAGACACCGACATTGAGGCTGATGTCGTTCAATTTCAGCTTTTGCGGCAACGCAGCAACGCTCAGCGATTGGCGATCGCTGTAGGACTCACCCGATGGGCAAAAGCAGCCTCTTTGCGGGGAATGCAAAAAGCCAATCAATCAACGTTTCGAGAGCGATTCGCCCAATCTGTTTTGGGAGATAAGTGGCTTCCTCATCTCACTCCCAGTAGTGATCCGTCAATGTGGACTCAAGACCCCAGCGAAATAGCCCGCCTCCTCCACCCCATTTTTGAGCGGCTTGCCATTCCTTACTACATCACGGGAGGGGTAGCGGCCAGTATGTACGGTGACCCGCGAACTACCCGCGACATGGATTTAGTCATTGAGGCACAGCGGAAAGATATTCCTCGGCTCACTGAAGCACTGGAGCAAGCAGGATTTTACTGTCCACCGGGAGCAGTGGAGGAGGTTGCGGCAGGGCAAGGGCAGACACTGAGCGTCACCCACATGGAACAACTGTTGAATGCCGATATTATGCTCAATGCTGATACCAACTTCGATCGCTCAAAGATGGTCCGCCGCCGCTTAGAGGCGATCGATGAAGCTGAGCTACTCCAGGTGTGGGTGATTGCACCTGAAGATTTAATCCTGGCAAAGTTGCTGTGGGGGCGTGGCAACCAATCCGAGAAGCAGTGGCGTGATGTCCTAGGGGTGCTAAAAGTGCAGATTGACACCCTGAACTATGCCTATCTTGCAGAATGGGCTGAGCAGCTAGGAATCTCAGAAATGCTTCAGCAAGCGCTAACTGAAGCTGGAATTTGAGGGCAAAGAAAATTGTTGGGTGAGGCGATCGCACATGACGCAACTAAGTCTTGTCTACCTACAAGAACAAGTAAGTGAACAAAAGCAGAATGCCGAAGGCTTGCGGAGGAACAAGCTTGGATGAAGCGTATCTTTCAGACTTACGGCATTAGTGGTCTATGGGTATCCCCACAACGAGCCGCCGATCTGCTGTGCATTAGCAGGGATGGTGTGATGTGGCATGTTCGTAGAGCTGAGCGGTTCCGCGAACTAGGGCTAGGGTGCGAGTGCAAGTATGGCACCCACTACCGCCAAGTACCAAAAACCAGGGGCGATCAACCCATCGATCGCCCTAATTGGCAAATTCATGTCGGAGAATTTGACAAACTTCTAGCCATCCCACAGGACGGCCTCAGACCAGGTTAGCGATCGCAACTAGGAGAAAAGTATGACAACAGACCAAAGACTTGATGATATTGATCGACGGCTCGAACGACTCACAACTATTTCTGAGCAAGTTGTAAATCGGTTCCAAGGCATTGATGCCAGAACTGAATCTATTTTCCTGGCCCTTGATCAACTGAGGCAGCGGCAAGAAGCCAGTCAAAGTCAGCTTGACCAATTAAGGCAACGTCAAGAAGCCAGTCAAAACCAACTTGATCAGATTAGGGATGAGCAGCACAACTTGTCAGGACTAGTTGATGCACTGATTCAAGCGATTGACAGGAATAGTGCAGAAGCTGCAACCGATCGCGCTTTTGTACGGGGCTTGCAAGTAGAAAATCATCGAATCTGGGAATATCTCCAAGAGCAGCGTCGTGGTGACGGGGGCTGAGCAATGGATAGCGAGCAGCGACTAATTCAAATCGAAACACAGCTATCGCTCCTTGCAGAAGCAACTGCTCGGATCGAATCTAAGTTAGAACAAGTCCTGACTGAACTAGCTCGGCCACCGCGAACAGATCGACGCTCTTGGTTCCCCATCAAAGAAGCTTATTGGCAATTAGGTTTTGAAAACCCAAACGCATTAACATATTGGCTTCGTCGTGGAAGGCGAGAAAATTGGCTCAAGCTCGGGTTTCACGTCAAGCCCAGATTCCCAGGGGCAGAGCGATCGCCCCTACTAGTGCATTTAGAGCGGTGCCAGGAGATAGCAACAACACAATGGTTGAAAGGGCGAACCAATAGTTAAAGATCTATTACTTCAGTTGACTTATGGGAGAGCAGTAGAGGTTTGAGCGCCGAGGAAAACGGTTGTGGACTTATATCAGCCAGAATTCTCCAACTTAGAAGGAGAGGTAAACACCATGTCTCACGGGAAAATAATTCACCTGACGAGCCCGTACCTGATTTACCCAAATCCATTATTGCTAGACACAGAAGCATGCCTACCGATTGTATTGACCGCTCTATTGGAAGAGGGAAAGCACCTAGATGTAAACAATGAAGGCAACTGCCCAATACTCCTAAAGTATCGAGATTATGTAGTAGGGGAGTTCTGGCGCAGTACGGTTAATAGCCAGTTCAACGCAATACCAAAACCAAATCGTACGTTGAAAAAGTCGGTCGAAGCAGAGACTAAGCTATGGCAAAAAATCTTACTTCTACTTGAACGACTAAAAACCTTTGGAGTAATAGATGCCCCAGCTCTAAAGTTCAAGCAAATTGTTGATGAACGGGCACTAACCCTATTCAACTTCTTTAATGATGGTGGCGACTTTGCCATGACTAGAATTCTCCAGTCATGGCAAAGTCAGAACAGACGACTTGAGGCATTGGACAATCCTTTTGGTTATGAGGGTAGTAGAGTGACTTCCTACGTACTGAATGAAGCCATTGCAATAGCCAACAAAAACGATGTATTTCGCACCCAGCAATACATGCCCGTTGTTAGAGCAAGAATGGCATTCGTAGCTCTATTGAAAAAAGAGCGGGCCAGACTTTTTGAAGGGGAAAAGATGAAACGCCAAGGTCGAAAAAAACAAATCTCTAAAACCCTTACCTAGAAAGGGTTTTAGGAGAAAAGTTGCTTTTAAGGCAGTGCAAGGAAATACAGATAAAGTAAGGCAATAGCACAATAACAATGACACAAATGAACTTCTTAACTGAAATAACCCGCCTTCAATCACCGTCGCTACTCAAAACTGTTGAGCGCATTGCACCAAGACGCGATCGACGTCGAAAGAAGCGAGAGGCTAGGCGGAAGCTAAAACCTTAGAGTGAGTCTGGTTCAAGGAGTGACAATTTGGCACATTTTCAAAATTTAGTTGAGTGTTCCTATAAATTAGAAGCGTACAGAGTGCACGAGCAAGTAGAGAGGTTGTGCCAGTACATGGAAAAAACAAAGCCCGTAGGATTTCGATTCAGAGTAACTGATCTACAAAAGCTAAAGGAGCAAGCTGAACAGCAAAAAATTAGCCGTAACGCCCTCGTACAAAAGCTCGTCCAAGAGCACCTTCGCAATTCAGAATCATCTGCAATTGCATAAAAAAAGGCTGGCTCTCTGCATTTTCGCCGCTCTATCAAAGCTGAATCGGGTGGTACCGATTCGCGAAAACTGGGACAACCAACCAGTAAGTATTTTCTTAATCTCAACGTTAGCACTCAACCCGTTCTAAAGGGTATGAGTCAGAGCAAGCGAAAAAGCAGAGGGCCGCCATGTACCCCAAATACATGACGACCCCACATGAAAAAATATTTTCCTGAGCCCATTGTGGCACAGGGTTCCGGCTCATTGCAACGTTTTGAGTCCCGTAAGTCCCTAGACAAGACTCAATTTCAAGCTGAACTCACTAAATTCTTCCAGAGCCTGCGATCGCATTTTCAAACAGCAGGAGGTGCAGCATGATAGCTCTAGCACCTCAGAAGGCGATCGCCACACTTCCAGCACTAGCCGAGTCAATGACGCTTCGTCCTTACCAAGCACGGGTTAAGGAAAAGGTTTACCAAACCAACGACAGCTTGATCAACCGAATTCTAGTAGTTGCCCCTACTGGCTCTGGCAAAACCATAATTTTTTGTTCATTGATTGCTGATGCCCTTACTAAAGGGCAACGAGTCCTAGTCGTTGTCCACCGCGACGTTCTCATCAAGCAAACCTTTGAGAAGTTACGGCGCTTTGGTATCGATTGCGGTTTTATTAAAGCTGGGTGGGAAGAGAACCGAGACGCACTAGTCCAAATCGCTAGCGTTCAGACGCTACCTCGTCGGCATTGGTGGAAAGAATTTAAGGCAGACATTATCATCCTTGACGAAGCGCATGTTACCGCTTGGGCTGCTGTCGTCGAGCGGATGATGGACCGCATCTACCCAAATTCAACTTACTTGGGCTTCACTGCCACCCCCTGGCGGCTGAGCAAAAAAGAGGGCATGGGCGATCGCTTTAATGCATTGGTAGCAGCACCAATGCCCCATCAGCTGATGGATAGCGGCTATCTAGTCAAACCGTCTTATTATGCTTTGCCCCAAGCTGACCTGAAGGGAGTCAGAACGCTAGCAGGTGAGTTTGCTGAGAGCGATTTAGCAGTAGCTTGCGATTGCCCTGAGCTAGTTAGACGAGCTGTTGAAGAGTGGCTCCGTCTAGCAGAGGGACGACAAACTCTTGCTTTTACGGTTAATATCTCCCATTCTCTGCACCTTTGTGAGGCATTCCAAATCGCTGGTATTCCAGCCGCTCACATTGATGGGACAACCCCTGTCACAGTTCGTAATCGTATTTACGAGATGCTGGCAGCTGGTGAAATTTTAGTCTTGACAAGCTGCGCTGCCCTTCAGGAGGGATTCGACGTTCCGTCCGTATCAGCAGTTTTACTTTGCCGTCCCACTAAGAGCAAGGCGCTCTACTTTCAGCAGATTGGGCGAGGACTAAGGATTAGTCCAGAAACCGGAAAAACTGACTGTATCGTTCTGGATCAAGCAGGTAACGTTCGGCAGTTTGGCTTTGTCGAGGATCTAAAGCAGGTCAGCCTTGAAGAAGGCCGAGACGTTAGTGGGGTTGCTCCTACAAAGGTTTGTCCCAAAGATGAACACGACCACCTAGGCCATGAAGGGTGTGGAGCCATCCTTTCTACCTTTGAAATGAAGTGCAGGCACTGTGGTTACCAATTCCCTATTAAAGAGAAACTAACTCCTATACAGGCCTTGGAGCGGCGGCTGAGCACTGAAGATAAGGAGCGCTTCAGTGTCTATCGGGCCCTGGCTAAAGAGGCTTACGAACGCAAAATTTCACCGGGCTATGCTGCCAAAAAGTTTAAAGACCAGTTTGGGCACTGGGCACCTGATGACTGGGGGCTAGGTGCAGTATTCGGAGATGGTCCAACCGCTGATAATATTCGTTCCTATTTACGCTTTGTACAAGGAGTAGCCCAGCGCAAAGGCAAGGATGTGGGATGGGTTAACCTCTGGATGAGGCGGGAGTTTGGTAAGGGCTGGCAGCAAGCGATCGCTACGGTTGGGGGTGCAGCATGAGAACCTCTACCTGCTCTCCAATCCCTTCCATTATTCAAGGCCAAACTTATCTCACTGGCCGTGAAGCGCTACTGCGCTTTTGGCAAGTAATGGGCTACGAGTCTGGGCGTGAAGTCCAGATATCGGTCAATCAAACAATTTATTACCAAGGCTTTGTCACCGCGGAAGGGCTAAGCCTTCGCGAGTACGTTTGCACCGGGGAAGATGGCAACGGCAAAAAACAGTGGGAAACCTCTGGTCAGTTTTGGCAGGATGGCTATGCCTACCTACTTCGCCGTGCGCATCAGGGAGATGAGGTCTTCTACAAGGCAAACTATCTTGTGGGGGGCATATCCAATAGGCATTTCGTTTCCTCAACAGACATCTTTGCTGAGGATGATGAGCGCAGCGAGCTTGAACAATGGGCTAACTTAGCTCAATGTGTATCAGCAACTGGAATTCAGCCTACTGCTGTAGTTCACAGTGGGGGAAAATCCCTTCATCTACACAACCGTCTGACTGCACCAGAACAAGCGGAACAGTGGCTGAGCTTAAACACTCAATATTGTGCATGGTTGGCTAGTGACTTCTCGGTGAACACTCTCCACCGTCACATGCGGCTACCTGGGTTTCCTAGACAACGTAAGGATGGGTCTTGGGGTGAGGTTGCCCTATTAGTCGCCAATGACGTCGCCACTTCTCCTGAGACTTTTAAGCAAGCCCTAAGCTCATCTTGGCCTTACCCTTATTCTTTCAGCGAGACCCGCTGGAAGAAATACAAAACCGCAACAGCTCTCGCCCGCAGTGGTAAGGACATCAGCCCCTTATCCATACCTGCTGATGCTTTCCAGCTGCCTGAAAACGTACTGTTTCCTACTCAGGAGACTCGCACCTACGCAGAGCAGCGATCGCACTCTGGCCTCGCATTCGAAAATCCTTGGGAAAAGCTTCTCAACGACGCACTAGCCCCTGCTCTAGAACGGCTTCCCCTTGAGCAAGTATTCAATGAGTACTCACATGATTTCAAGCAGATTGGTGGCGAACTCGTTGGCAAATCTCCTTGGTCAGCCACGAATAGTAGTGGAACTGCTTTTAAGGTCAATACTCGCTCTGGTGCATGGACTTGCCATGCTTCTCAGCAAGGTAGCCAGAGCGCCATCCAGTACTTGCAGCTCGTTTGGTATGGCAAGCAGGGGCGATCGCTGCATGGGCGAGAATTTATCGAGTTCTGCAAACGTTTAGCAGCGAAAGTTGGCATTGAGATTCCCGAGGAGTTAAGACAGCCACGTTGCACCTCGCACAGACTAAAACAGACAGAATACGACGCTTATACCCAAGCTCAACACGAGAAATGGAAATGCGAACGGGAAGCAGAGAAGGAACGTAAGGCGACCGCCTATCGTGAAAAGATTGACCGCATCCAGCGATCGCTCAATACACTTACTCGAAACCCAACTCTTGAGTTGAACCAGCGCTACTTAGGCGAGATTGAGTTACCTGAAGAAGGTTCGATCCTACTGCTGTCAGGCCCCTGTGGCTGTGGCAAAAGCGAAACATTTAAGAAACTAGCTCAACAGCACCGCAATCAGTACCCATACAGCAAAATGCTGGCAATTGGGGCTCGAAACTTGCTACTACTACAACTGGGTGAAAGGCTTGGAATCCAGCATATCTCCGCCTTTCAGCACAAAGGCTTCACAGACACGAGGGCATTTAATACTGCTAGCACCAAAGCCTTATGTTATGACAGCCTCCTCAAACTCGATCTCTCTGACTTGGGTGATCATCCTTTAGTGTTTCTAGACGAGATTGATGCTGGATTCCGCCACTTACTTCAAGGCGGAACTATTGACAGCAGTCATCTTGGGCACATTCTGCTGCATTTCCAGAAGCTGCTGAAAGAGGTAGTTGCTCGTGGCGGTTTCATTGTTGGAGGCGAGGCTGACTTAACGGACTTACCCATTGTTTTTCTCCAAGACATCGTGGGGAAGGAAGTGCCACTTCATCTGGTAGTGAATCGTTGGGTTCCAGATTCTGCTCGGGAAATCAGAGTTTTTGACTCTCCCTCAAAAACAACAGAAGAAATATGCTCTTTCCTCTCCCAGAAGCAACCCTTGATTGCAGTCTCCGATTCGCAAAAATACCTGGAGGAGTTGGAGAGCATAGTTCTGGGGAAGGAGCAGCGCGGTGAACTACCTCCCCAACGTATTGTTAGGGTGGACGGCAAAACCACAGAGCTTGAAGAAATCAAGGATTTCATGCGAAATCCTAATGCAGCGATCGCCGCGCTCAAGCCCACACTGCTACTACTCTCTCCCTCTGCCGAATCTGGGATTGACATCACCATTCCTTACTTCACCCAGCAGGGGTTTCACCTCGTCCACCTAGAAACGCGATCGCAAATACAGACAATCAACCGCTATCGGCTACCAATTCCATGTTTTGGCTATGTCAAGGAATTTTCAGTACCTGATGAGGGTGGGCGATCGCTCAACCCTGAGACGCTGCTCAAAGACTTAAACCAGAACAAAGAACAATTGAGCAGGCTCATAGACCTAGCTAAATCATTAACCGAGGCTGATACCGAGAACAATGGCTGGGTAGACAAATTAAAACAACTCCTAGACCCAAATTCTGAGTCACCTGACAAGCTATGGCTGAAGTACTGGGCACGGTTCCAAGCTCGAACAAATGGAGCCAGAGCACACATGCGCGAGCGGCTGCTGGCATACTGGCGCAGCACCGGGAATGTAGTAATTGAGGTTGATGCTGGAAAATCAAAACCTTATGCCAAACTGCGAAAAGAAGCACGAGAGGCGCTTGATTTATTAGAGGCCCAAAGATGGGCAGCAGCCGAGACAGCAGATATGACTGTTTCCCATGCACTCACAATTCTGGAGAGCAACAACAGCACTCTAGACGAGCGGCGAAAAGCTCAAAAACGGTTACTAGAAGATAAGTTGCCAGGGGTAGACCTAACCACTCACTTCTTACTCAAAGCAGTTATTCGCGACCAAGGTCAGTTTCTAAAGCAATCGGAACTGCTCTGGATGATTCAAAACCCAGAAGTTGCAAAACAAATTGATCGACGCTCATTCATCAACAAGATGGAAAGGGCCGTTTTTGTCTGGTTGCCCAAAGTGCGGCAAACCTCGCTAATTGCAGACCTGATGCATCGCTCTGGTTATCTCTCTCTGCTGAGTAACACTGAGTATCGAGAGTCAGACGAAAAAGTTCAGCTATTCAAAACTTGGGCGTTGTGGAATAGCAACGAAATCCGCCGCGTGTTGGGCCTCACAATCAATCGAGAGCATAGCGCTATCAAAATACTCAACAAGTTTCACAAGAAGCTTGGATACGAAGCGAAGGTGATTCGCAAAGAGGGAGGGCGAGGGCAGCAGGAACGCATTTGGCAATTAGTCAACTATCACGATAGCGATCGCGATGCCATTTTCACTGCGCTCACTCGCAAATATGGGGACTTGATGGCTCAGCAAGCCTCAGAACCGTATCATTCTGATACCGTAGTCACAACTTTTTCTAATGATCAACCACAAAAAGTTGTGACTACGCTGCCCTCAATAGAGATGGAACAGCTGTCATTAAAAGGGCCACCATTCAGTCCCGGTGACATCACAACCCGCGTTGGCTCTATAGGACAGTGGGTAATTCAAGCGATCGCGGGCCAAACCGCAAAAGTGAAGCAGTTGAAAGGTTGGGGCTTCGGAGAATTTCCACTCGATGAACTCACTTTGGTACAGGAGGCGATCGCATGAGCACCCCTGAATCAGAGCAGTTTGTGCCATTTCTATCGCCCCCAGAAATGGAATGCATAACGCACTTGTCCCTACAGTATGGAACCCCAGTTCCGCAACTCATTGAGCATCTGCATCGAAACAGGGTCGAGGCTCAACTGGTTTCAGCCCTTGAGGGCATAACTATTGAGGCATTCTACAACCGAGCGATCGCCCAGATACGCGCTCAACTAACGGAGTTTGAATAAACGATGGACTCATCAATAATCGAAGCACTCAGGCTTGATTGCCGTCGGTTAGTTTGGGCGATCGCGTTTCTGATGAGATTTATGTGCCAGATGTGCAACAAAAAGGCACTCGCACATCCGGTAGAAAACCCTCATCTTGCGGTGACTCAACCTATATCGTGGTGGGAGTTCCGCATTATTGGAAGAACGCTTCTAATGTCCATTTAGTATCCCTTTTAGTGAACTATGAACTCCAAAAAAAAGGCAGATCAAAAGCCGAAAGAACCTCTTACCCTGAATGAGAACCAACAAGCTGAAATGGGAAAAGACGCAAAAATAGCTTCCATCATTGATCCTGCGATTGGAGCAGCATTGATGCTCCCGTGGGTTTTCGAACGCAAGCCTAACGCTGACCTCATCGTCCCTCTGAAAAATCAAGTAGCTAACGTTGTCGCCACTGGTGACAGCAAAAGCATTGAGGAAATGCTTTATGCTCAGAGCTTGAGCCTTCAAGCATTGTTCAATCGGTGGATTTCAGTTGCAGCCCTTTGTACTGAAACTGAGTCAATCGATCGCATGGGGTCTTTGGCTCTAAGAGCGCAGGACCAGTGTCGCAAAACTCTACTTGCTCTGAGCGAGGTGCGTAACCCCAAGAAGCCTACCCAGTTCATCAAAAACTACGTGGATAAGCAGTTGAACCAACTGCGGGTAGATCAGGTTGAGCCGACTACAGTAGACCCTAACTTTTTGAAGGAAAGCCAGAATGCCCCGATGGACATCCGAAGCCAGGGCCAAGCAAGCAGAACTGATCAAGAACTGGACCCCCTGGAAAAAGAGCACAGGCCCCCGCACGGATGACGGTAAGGCGATCGCCTCTCAGAACTCTCTCAAAACTGGATGGCACACGGCTGAGATGCGCCAATCACGGCAGTTCCTAACCCGCTTAGAGAGAAGTCGGCGATCGCTGATTGAGCGGTGGCTGGAGCTATAAAAATCAAAAGTTTTCAGTTCCAGGTCAAAAACGAACTATTCAAAATCTATGCCCTCTTCCGAGCCAAGGCGACAACGAGGTGACCTAAAGCCTCGCTCAAATGTAATCAAAGCCACCTATAAGCGAGAGGTTAAGTCCTGGGAGGTGGATGATTTTGATGCTGAGTGTCAGCAGGCAGAGTCAGCGATCGCAGCATTACAAGAATTATTTGAGCGATCACCTGAGCTTGGCTCCATTACAGTGCAAAAGCGTTTTGGGCAAAAGCAGGAGCGGAAGTGTGCTAGCTTCTCCGTCACTCTTAAAAAACGTGAACAATTAGAATCGTCCACTTTTGCTTTGCTTGCTCAGCAACTTTGGCAAATGTCGCAAGGCATTGAGGGCCAAACGAACGTTGCAACCTTAAATCAGAATGCGATCTAAGGTCTAGTCGCACCTAGAACTAAACCTTTTACTCAGGGCTTAGAGAGGATTTTCAGCGATCGCACCTTGCATTCGAGTTCCTAGCTGAACTATTAGCTAATTGCCTTGTTAGTTAATCAAATAATTGCGTACGCAGTTACTCACTTGGTTAGCCATTCAGCTAGTAACTCACACACTAAATCACTGAACTCCTTAGGCTTGGTGCTACCTTGCTCGATCGCCTCATGCAACAGCTTTTGCTTCACTTGCAGGTGCATAGATGCGGGAATGTAGGCCGATACCTGCTTGTAATCACTGCTGCTGCGTTTGCCCTTAGCTCTCGCCCTTTTGGGTGAATTAGACTCTGTTTTTGGTTCAGCATCAATGCTAGACGCGATCGCGCTTGGTTGGGATTTCTCCGGTTGTGGCTCCGGTGCTATGTCAATTTCAGGCTCAGATATCCTAGTTTTGACGGCATCAAAAATGCCTTTCAGCTTGCCCGCTCTCTCATCCCTGCTCATGCCAGCACCTCACGTCCGATGGCTTCGTAGCAGCGCCAAGCAATTTTTGCCATTGAGTCCTTGACCTCATAAACAGGCACCCCGACTAAGGCAGCCCGCTGGAATGCCAGCAGTCGTCTAATTTCTGACTCGAAGACTGGGAGGCCAGCTTCAGTTAGAGTGGCTCGTGCCAGTTCTGCATCTTTGTTTGGCTTTGGGGGAGTCAGGGTAATTAGAATTTTGTACTGATCCGCCCCTAACTCTTTCATTGCCTCCACGGTTTGCGCTAACGCCTCCATTGCCAAGGCATCTGGGGAGGAGGGGATGATCATTAGGTCGCAGCCTTCGGCGATCGCTTTTAAGTCATCTGCCCCAGGTCTCGCGGCGGTATCGATAACGATATGGTCAAACTGCCGTGCAAACTTTGGTCCTTGCCGCTCATCTACCACTTTGAAAGGTAAACTTCCCCGCTGTGCCCACCCGATAGCAGAACGGTTGGCATCTCCGTCAATTAGTAAGGTAGGAGCTTTTTTCTGTAGGTAGCAAGCAAGGTGGATGGCTGTAGTCGTTTTGCCAACCCCACCTTTGTAGGCAACGATTGTGATTATCATTGAATTTAATTGCAAAGACTTAACTAGCCAGCCTGCCAGATTTTTGGTGAGCTGGCTACCTTTTTAGTTAAAAACTCAACTAACTAAACTCTTAGCCAATCAACCAGTCAAAACATTAACTATCTGCGTACGCAGTTATTCACAGCGAGTCAGGCAAGTCTGTGCAAAACTGTCGGAATAATACGTGCTTTTCCGACAGTTTTGCGCGGCTGTTGCCTCTCAAGTAAGTGATTGCCTTCTCAACTTGTGCTTTTGCCCAGGTGAATATTCGAGCTACCTTCTCAGCGATCGCTAGCTCATCAACGATGCTGTCAGCTTTCCTAGCCTCTGCTTAATACTGCTCACCTCACCTTCAATGGTTGAGAGGCGATCGCCAACAGTGGACACATCCTCACTCAAGTACTGCCCAATCGCCTGGTAAATCAATTCCGTCTGACTCAAACCTGTCGTCTCAGACAAAGCCTTGAGTTTGCTCACCCATAACTCAGGCACTCTGGCCCCTACCATCTGCTTTGGCATTTCTGGCTACCTTGAAAGCGCTGCTAGCGTCCATCCCTCAAGCTTAACCAAATATTTTGGGCTCGAAGCGTAAACGATGCTAACAACGCTAACGAATTAAGTAAAACTTATCGATTAACGACAGAATCAGGGTTTCAGCGATTTTGAGGCGGAGGCGATCGATAAGCTGGGATTAACTCTGTCTTCCCATTTGGATATAACAACGGCGTACCAATGGTTTGACTGCCTTACCTGAAGAAACTATGATTAGTTCAGGTAAAGCTTCTTGGGGCAGTATGACTGAATGGCAGTGGGAAGACCCCAAAGATTTTTGGTTCACAGGATGCGTCTACCTGACTGAGGAGGAAGAGGAGCACAACCTCACCCACTTCTGGATAGGGCTAGATAAAACTCGCTGTGGCATCAAAGCTGACCGCATCAAACCCTCAAACCATGCGGTGGTCACCTGCCCAGAATGTTCAAAGACCATTTTTTATACGACTGAAGAGTCTTTGCTGCGGCGTCTCGATGAGTTTTTGATATGAAAAGCAATTGGAGGGTGAGGAGACTCTATGAAGCTCACAATCCCAATCTCCATCTGGGATGACTTGAACGATCGCCAACAGTCCTATCTAGAAGTGATTTATCAGCTAGACCAAGAGACTGAGCGCGAGGAAAAGCAACGAGCATTTGCAGGGCAGCGAAGTCCTGCTGCGGAGTGGCGATGGCTATTGTATGGGGAAGTTGCACGCAATAAATCTAGCCGCTTGAAAGAACTGCTTAAAAAAGCTGGACTTGTTGACCCAGGCACAGGCAGCACATTCCAAGCTTTAGAGCGTCGTAAGCTGGTCGAGTGTGATGGTGAAGTGCCTGAGCTAGAAATTAAGCTAACGCCGCTGGGCCGCAAGGCGGTGCGGGCAGGGCTGGGAGAGATACTTCCTAAGCGCACACCGAAGGGTATGTTAAGTGAATTGGCCTGGGAAGCTTTGGTGCTGGCCTATTGTGCTGGACATGAGGGACTGAAGCAGGAGTGGGGGTTCAGGTATGCAGGAATCCACTTCAACGCGTGGGATAGGTTACAGGACTACCGGGAAGGTGCTTTGGTGAAAGAGGTTTCTCATCCAGAGGACTTTAACCTCCCCAGTCCAGGTGCAAATCGAATGCACATCACCTCGTTGGGAACTGAGTTTTACCGTTCCCACTGGGAGAGATATTGGTCTCTCTATCCGGATATCGAAGCTCCTAAGCCTAGTCAGAATGAGCCTGACTTAATTCATTCTCTTCCTGTCGATATTGCCACTCTTGTTCGAGCTAAACGCGGGGAGCGAGGGCTTAGAGAAACAGCTGATGAAATTGGAGGCGGTGTCAGCCCTTCTAGGCTCAGTCGCATTGAGCATGGTAAAAAAACTGACCCATCAACATTGGAACTGGTTTGCAATTGGCTGGGTGTGCCTATGCCTGAAAACATGCTGATACTCAAACAATCGTAAGGATTAAGAATGAAGGTAGATCGTCACGGGCAATCCAAGGTTTTAACGCCCTCTGAGATTGCAAAACTGTTTGAGGCGTTTGAAAGCGATCGCGATCGTGCCCTCTTTGGCATCTGCCTCTACACAGGTTGCCGCATCAGCGAGGCTTGCTCCATGCTCACTACAGATGCTTATGACGCGGTGGGAGTCAGGGCTAAGATGACGCTTCGCAAGGCCAACACGAAGGGGAAGCAGGAGACGCGGCAAATTCCGGTTAACGCAGTTCTGAGGGGCTACTTGGAAACGTACCGAGCCGGGGCGGGTAAGCAGTATCTCTTCCCCGGACGGCACGGGCGCGGGCACATCAACCCAAAGTCAGCCGATGAGATTCTGCGGGAGAAGTGCGATCGCCTGGGGCTGGTGGGGGTGAGCACTCACAGTTTCAGACGAACTGCTTTAACCCAGATGAGCAGCGCGGGGATACCACTGCGAGTCATTCAGGAGATATCAGGGCACCGCAGCTTGCAAGCCCTACAGCGGTATTTGGAGGTTACAGAGATACAGATGGAGGGGGCGATCGCGGCTCTTCACTTTTGAGGTATCGGCGCTTGTTACTAAATCATTTATGGAATAAGGGCGATTGGCTATGATGCAGAAATTGGTTGCCGCCGCTCAACTACAACGTTAGACATATTTCTCTTGGTGAACGGATATGACACGAAAGAACTTCAGAAGATTGCTAGTACTCAGTTGGCTACTCGTAATCCCTGTGGTCATAGTCTCTTTCGCAACCGAGACCTCCCTCCCCCCAGAGTTGCAAAATTACCTCGAAAGAGTAGAAAGCGCTCCGCTTGCAAATGGCGAAATCGTTCTCGCCACCGTGAACACGACATTTATTGTTTTTGCCCTCGTGCTTGCCGCTGGGCTTTTCCGTTTTAGGAGATGGGCAAAGACCCTCCTGCCAATGTACTACGTCCTCGGACTTCTTCTTCTGCCCTTTAATGGGCCTTATGTTGAGTCAGGGTGGGCAACTGTACTTATCCATTCGGGTGTCACATTGGATGGGGTGATTTTGGCTCTCGTTTTTTTCTCTCCTTTGAAAGAATCTTTTGAAACGGACGGCGATGTTTAACAACGGCTTGCACCCTCGTAAATCTAAAAATTAAGAGGTGCGATCGCCGTTCCAATCTCCAGTCCCCGTGCTTCTTCCCTCTGCCCCACCCTGCTGTGACCTCAGAATTTAGTCCTCGCGGATAATGATAGTTTTTCCACTAGGACTAAATTGGACAAACTCTCTGGATGAGCCGAGGGGAGTGAAAGGGCGTGATCAAATACAGCGCGATCGCCTGAATAGACCTACCTTGATTAGGTACCTCGCCAGAGCCTGATCCTTGCGCCGCCCAGTGAGGGCAAGCTACCAAATTAAGGTTAGTTTCTCCTTTGATTCATGTGCAAATCTGCTATGCTTGTAAAAATTGCACATGAATCAAAGATGCCCAAGCTTCAAGACCTACACCAAGCACTCACCACCCTCCAAGCAGAACGCACAAGGATCAGCAGTGAAGGTGAGGTGCTACTTGATTGCTGGGTGGCCCAAACTGGGGCTGGTGGCACTGCTAGAACTGGGAATCTCTATTGGCAAGTCAGAAGCCGAAACCCTATCTTTGACGGTAAGAAGTCGAAGTACCTCAAAGCATCTGAGGTAGCAGAGTACGAAGCGGCGATCGCTCGTGGTAAGCGCATCAAAGCCCTAGGCAAAGAGATTGAGAACTTGCAACAGCGCATCAGTAAAGTAGAGGCATTGCTAGCGACAGTGTGAGCGATCGCCCATGACTACTGGTAGGGAAGAGTGTGCTGGTATGCTGGCTCGACTGGCTGAACTCATTCAAATGTACGAAGACCCAGAAGCAAAGGAAACACTCGTTAAGGCCCAATCACTACTCCAAGGGGCGATCGCCAATGCCTCTGAAGCTGAAGCCGTAGTCATGGTTCGTCTATTTCAAGAGTGTTTGGATAAGAGGAGTAGTCAATGAGAGTGTCAGGTTGAGGGTGTTTAGGGGCGATCGCATTTCTGGCTTGAAGAACTTGAGTTTTGCTGATTTGAAGGAAGCAGGCGATCGCCCATGAAGCAATTACCCATCTACGATCACTACCCCAGCCCAGAAGAGTGGGGGACGGTTAGCAGCTTGAGCGAATCTGAGTTGCAGGAAATCATCAAATTCAGAGGTAGTCACTTAAAAGCGTTTGCCGAGTTGATTGAAGGGGCGCTTTGGCAGACTGGAGCCATGCGGCAAATTAAACGGCTGGGCTGGGATGTATTGAAGAAGAGCGATCGCCTCACCTTGGACTAATTCTCAAACACAAAAGCCCCAGCGCAGGCCAGGGCTCTCTAATTCACTTAGGCAAAGGTTCTATGCCGTTTTCGTTTTCATCTGCCATCTCCAAGAGGCCAGAATGTATCCAGCGTTCGATCTAGCGAGGAAGCTAAGTGAATCATCGCGCAATTCGCTCCCAGCTTTGCTTGCCTGGGAAAAAGTGAACTTCTTTTTTGACATAATAGGCCTAGTTGATTAACTACGGAACCAGCGGTGTACAGCCCTGGTTCTTTTTTGTGCAATAGGCCAGCGATCGCCAAACACTTGATTAACTCAGTAGTGCGGCGATCGCTGGTATCAGCAGTCCAGATTACAAGTCTCTGGCACTAACTGAGATAAACCCCCAAGGGAGGGCGGAGTATACTACTTCCTAGGAGCACGTTGTGAGAGAGCAGAAGCAGCCGCAGTTTTTGCAGCCTTGCTCGCACTCTTGCTACGCAGAACTTTAGAAGCAGCTTTAGCAGCTTTTGCACTAGTCTGGCGTTGAGCCATGATGTTTACCTCCTTTTAGAAGTCAAGCCCCTGATGTTGAAGCCATCGGGGGCTTGCTTTTTAGATTATAGCTACTCTTTCCTAATATTAGTTAGAAAAAAGATCGATAAATGAGTATTTTTCTAGTTTCGTTTACAACCTTGGCACTGATGCGGCATTTAACCTTACAAATGTAAGATTGAATTGGATAGATAGGTTCACTAAGATTGGGTAGTCGTCATGATTAGCGGATTTACCAGGCAGGAGGCTCTTTCAATAACTGGCATAACTTCAGGACGATTGAGCTACCTAGACGAAACAGGACTAGTTAAGCCACAAAGAATTGGCGCTTCAAAGCGGCCTCGGGTGGTTTACTCAGTAGGCCAAATTATTGAGCTGAAGGTCATCAGCAGATTAAGGGAAAAGCTTTCCCTTCAAGAAATTCGGACAGTGATTGCTTTTCTTAAGTCTCGCAACTACGAGCAATCGCTCTTCAACTGCAATCTGATATTTGTTGATGCCGAGCTATATCTGATTGAGGATTGGGAAAGCTTTGGAACGATGGTTCTAAAAGCGTCAGGCAAGAACAAAGGGCAAATTGTCATTCATGAAATTGGAAAAATCGGGGAAGTTATTTCAGACCTGAGAAGAGAGGCTGAAAAGCATCAAGTCCTAGATTTTGAGAAGCGAATTCAAGGAACGCCTCTAGCACTGGCTAATTAAACGCCTAGCAAGGCAACTAAAGTAATCAACAGACTGAAAACTCTAGTTGTCGGCGATCGCTTCTAACCCTCATCCTTCACTTTCCCCAAAATGAGAAAACCCCTGACCATCAAGATCGGGGGTTTTGCTTTAAAGACTTGTGCCTGTGCAAGCAGCGCCTTGGGCTTTGCTGACCGTGCCGTCGGGAGCTGGCAGAATACAAACTTGCTCTGGAAACCACTGCGGCCAAATCCACTTCCCCCAAGTTGGCAGCGTTGCGATCGGCAGTAGTAGCACGAATGCGATCAAGGTTCGTTTCATTGCTTTAGTCATAGTGAGCACCCTAAAGGCTTTAGCTTGGATTAGCGATAGACATAAATATTTGCAGCAACTTATGTGCCCAATAGAAAACATAAGCACCTAGAAGCAAGAACGCTGTCACCCAAAGAGCTAGATTTTTGGATGCCTTAGCAATGAAAAAAGCGATCGCCAGCACCGCAATACAAGCAATCTGCCACATTGCAATTGGTAACACTAACGTCCCCCTGCTCTCTCGCTAGCGGCCCTAGCACCACAACGGCGACCTGCGGAGTCAACGTCATCAGGCGTATCACAAGGCCCACTGCCAGCGCCGCCACTAGAACTATTACCGACTGAGTTACCGCCAAATCCACCAGAGCTAAAGCTTGCTGTAACAGGGCTACCTACTGAACCGCAAAGACCTGTGAGGTCAAACATCTGCCCCGTTTGGTTCTGCATGAAGCAGATGGGAGGATCGAAGCGATTGGCAACGGGTGAGTAACCAGCACCGAGAGTGGAATTAAAACCAGAAGTCCGATCGCTCACTCTTGCTCTCACACCTGATTTAGAGTCACTAGCACCCGTTGAAGGCTGCTCTAATCCGCAAATCACTTCCACCAAAAATTCTTCAGTACCAGCCTTCGGTCGTCGAAATTGCCCGACGCGACCCGATGAGCTCGTAACTGTACCCGCCAGGTTTTCTCTCCTAGTGTTCTTGGTGGCGATTTCATCAGTTGAGCAGTTAACTGATTGCTCCAAAATAGTGACCATACTGCCTTCCCAAGGCACATTCTTCTGCACAAATTCTCGAATGCTGCCATTGAAAATGATGGTGGCTGAGTCAATATAAACGTCGTACCCTTCTGCGGAGGTGTAAACCTTCCTTTCTTCAGCGATCGCAACTCCGGGGAGGCTGACGGCGAGAGGAATGAATGCCACGGAGAGAGCAACGGTTCTGCGTAGGGATTTGAGCATGAATTTTCCGAAAGATGCCTTGTTTAAAATCCCCGCTGTCGAGAGGAAAATCATCACCTAGGTCGTGAAGAGATGGTGAACTCTAGGCGGGGGCGATCGCAGTGAGTAGGATTTACTTTCACAGTCCAGAGGATAGGGCAGATGTCAGGGGTAGTGAGCGTACTTATCAAAGCCAGCAAAACGCTACGCCTACAGCTTTCAAGCGAGCGTAGCGTTCAATAAAAACTGTAAAACTACTATCTGTCTTTGCCGCCGAAAAACTTGTATGCGCCGTATCCAATTGCCCCAGCTACTGCAATAGGAGCCAGTGCGGCTATAGCCGTACCCGCGATCGCCCCACCACCGACTACACCGCCAACAGTTGCAAGTGTGCTCATAATTGCCGCACCAGATGCACCACCTGCTACAGTTGCTGCCCCAACTCCAGCAACCCCGACCGCTGCCCCCATTCCTGTAGCTTGTCGTGCTGCTGCGCGCGCGTCCTGTTCTTCGCTAGACAGTCCAGGCTCATCCCTCCAGACCGTGTTATTGATGATTTGCGCCCCAATCGCTGCGGGGCCAGCCGCTAATACAGCGGGACCAGCAGCCATTCCACCACCGACTACGCCTCCTGCTGCCGCAAGTCCTGAAGTAATTCCAGCGCCTGAGGTTGCTGCAACTGTCAGCCCAGTAGCAGCACTCACGGCAGCTGCTGCCCCCGCCCCAGTCTTTGCCACAGCCTCAGCGTTCTCGCGCAATTCATTTAGGTTCTTTAAATCTTTTAGATCCATACCAAACTCCAGTTAATCCCTTGGCAATGGAGTATGGGACGAAAGCTTGCAAAAATATCTTTAACAACCTCAGATTTTATTAAGCCAATAATATGGACGCTTCCATGCGAACTTCTTGTAAAGATCAAGACTTCCGCCTGTCTACCCAAACGTAAACTTTTAGAAAAGAAAACTAAAAACACGTGCGATTGCGTATCTCTATGGGTAGGTTTGGATAGCCTCCACTAAACCCAAAATGACTCAGCAAACCACCCCCCTAGAGCGAGCTAAGCAAGGCGACCCACAAGCGATCGCTGACTTAATGAACCGTTCACTATCGCCCAAGGGTATCAAAATTAAGGCGAGTGTTTCTGGCGATTGTTTGATGCTGGTTGCAGAATCTCAGTCAGTACCGGATCACCAAATGGTCACTGATTACATTCGTAAAGGGATGGCAGGGCTAGGGGCCGAACCAATCAAGCGGGTAATCATTAAGGGGCAGGCGATCGGCAGTAATACACCTAAATGGAGAGAGAATCTAAGCCTAGGTGATGCACCACCCTCCAATGCAGTTGGTTTGCAAGAAGCCGTCAGCAGCGTTAAAAGTCCTACTAGTTCTCGCTTTGGCCTTTTAGATAGAGTGCGATCGCTAGATGTGCTTCCTGTGGTGAACTCAGTTCTTTTACTAGGGATTTTGCTGGCGACTACGGCTAATATTTTTGCGCCCAAAAAGCCTCCTGCTGTTCAGTGGGAATACAGGGTTGAAGGTATTGATGATACGGATTTCTCGTCTCAAATGCAGTTGCTAGGTAGATCCGGATGGGAAGTAGCATCTGCTCGTCGGGCAACAAGCGGCGAAGGGAGTAGTGCCACTGGATTATATGAAGTAATTCTTAAAAGGCCTATTTACGTCTCTGAGCGAGAAATTCTGGCAGGGGCAAAATCTGAGCTTTTGGCTCAAAAACAATTAGCTGGACAGAGTTTTGTTAGAGCGGTGGTGCTGGGGCAACAGACCCAAATGCTAACCAAGACTCAGTTCGCTTCAAGTGTAAGTGAACTAGGGTTGGGCGTTGAGCCTAATTCAGAAGATTACGATTTTAATATTGCTATTGAAGATCCTACCAAGGTCGTGGTTACTGGATCGAGCAAGAACAATGCATTAAGAAGTTATGCAGGGGCATTGTTCGCTCCCAGTGGTGAGGGAATAGGTAAGCGAATTTTGTGTGAAAGTGAGCAACCCTCTAAAACGCCGCCCACGCCGCCTCAAGTAGCTGATGGCGAACTAACATGTCCATCTGGCTCTATTGAAATACCGGAGGATTAGAATCGCCCTCTGCTCCTACCTGACTGCTCAGCTTTATCTAGGATGCCGCTGAGGGCTTTACGAACCCCCTGCTCTGTTTGCGATGCAGCTTTGCCTTGATCCACATCAGCACCCGTAAACTGATTCACAATCGAGATGCCACCAACTTGGATAGTTACCGATTGCTCCCCAGTCGCGATCGCCGCTGCCCCACTACTTGCTCCCGCAGGTGCCCCTCCTACACCTGGAGCTTTTAGGCTTGGCGCTTGAATAGTTGGAGTAGGAACAACGAACTCTTGCATTCGAGCGAGGAAGTTCTTCCTGATAGTGTCGAAATCCACGGAGGTTGCAGCGGCTTGGTTAGGGGCGATCGCTGGCAGTAGATTTAGCGAAGATGTAGCACCCGCCCCTACTCCAAATTCTTGAGCAACAATAGCGCGATTAAATTGCTCCAGTTGTCCAATTGCATTTCTGCCCGTCAAGCCACCCGTCACAGATGCGAGTGATTCATCTCGAAGGTTTCTGAGTGCCCGTTTGCGATCGCGTGGCCTACGAATATTTTGAGCTAGATCCAGTCTTGCTTGATCCTCTGCCAGTGTTTGCTCGTTAGCGAGGCGTTGCCGCTGTGATGCAGCGTCCTGAGTGTTCAGCCTTCCTTGCACGTCTAACTGCGCTGCACCTACCTCAAGCGCCGCACCCTCTTCCAGTCGAGCCTGGATGCCAAGCTGCGCGGCTCTAACTTGCTCTGGCGTAGCGGCTTTGTCGGACTGTACTCTAGCTAACTCGGCTTGAGCTGACGCGAGTTGAGCTAAGTTGTTTGCCTTGCCGATGCGGTTTTGAATCTTTTCTCTCTCCAACGCAGCCTGATTCTGTTGGATTTGCAATTCTAAAGACTGGCGCTCTAGCTCTTGTTGCTGGCGTGCAGATTGTAAGCGAATTGCTGCTACTGTTTCTGACAGTTTCGCCCTGCGTGTCTCGTTGGTTTCAGTGTCGATCGCAATCTGCAACTCACCTTGAGTTAGGTTGGATACTGACTGGGCGATCGCTTTGCGTTGTTCTAGTAACTGATTTTGACGTTCAGCCGCCTTTGATAGAGTATCGGCTCTACCCTGCTCCACTTGCCCTTGTAGCTCCACTTCACGAGCGTAGTTCTCAGTCTGTTGCTGCTGGCGCTCAAGAAGCTTCAGCCGACGTTCTAGGGCTTTATTTCGTTGTTCTTCGGCCAACGCTTGCTGAGCTAGTCTAATGTCAACTTCGCCGCCAGCTCTTGCCACTTGCTGTTCAATTGCCAGTCGCCTCTCGGCATTTACAGCAATTTCGGATTGTTGTTGTTTTGACTTCTCCAAAAACTGGCTCTGCTGGATATTCAAAGATCCCTGCTGTTGCAGTGCCGATAGTTGTAAGTTAAGAGCCTCTAACTCTTCTGCTGATTTACCGTCACGCTTTGCCCTGATGATTTCTAGCTGAGTCGTAGCAATGTTTCTTTGGTTCTCGACCTGAGCGATTCGGTTCTGAATGATCTCCCTATCAATTTCTAGTTGCTTGATTTGAGCTTGAGTTTTCAGCGACTCCTGCTCAAAAGCTTGCGATCGCGCCAAGTTCGCAAGGCGTGTTTCAGCAAGCCCTACTTCTAAGCCTGCTCTCTTCTCAGAGTCTTTTGTTAGCCTAATTTGATTCTGGATCTGAGATTCTTGGGCTGAGGCTTCAGCTTGGGCAACACCATTGCGACTATCCTTTAGCTCCTGCGTTAACTGAATCTCCTTCGACCTAGTATCAATACCAGAGGCTTGGCGCTCTAGCTGTTGAATTTGCATTGCTGCCAAGTTCGCGATTGCTTGTTTACGTTGTTCTATGCGGCGCTCAAATAACCGCTGTTCTTGTTCAGCAGCAGCTTTTTGTTGTTCCAACTGAACTCTGGCTAATTCCTTCTCTAGATCCTTTGCCTCAAAGTTTTTAGCCTTACGAGCGTCAATTTGTTTTTGCAACATCTCCTGTTGCTTAAGGTTTAGATCCTGCTGGATTTTGAATGTCTCATCAGCTAAACCTTGCTCAGAGATGCGTCCCTGTGCCCGCCTGATTTGTAAGCGAACAGTATTAATTGACGCTTGCTCCTGCTGCTTTTTAAATTGGTTCTCGGTTAGGCGATCGCTTTGAGCGAACTCTTTAGCCTGAATCTGGGTGCGTAGAATTGACGCTTGTTGTTCTAATTCAACTCGTCTGAGATTGCCTTCTTGGTAAGTCGCAATCTGCTTTCCAATTAAACCTAGTCGGTTGCGATCGCTTTGAAGCTCAAGTTGAATAACCTTGGTTTCGGTTTCCTCAGCGGTTTTTACCTTGGCTTGCCCTAGTGTTTTTGATTTCTCAATCTCAACATTGATTGCAGCGTTGTCCCGCTCGGTAGCTTTCGCCTGTAGTTCTGCGATTTGCTTTAACCCAGCTATGCGCTGTTCTGGATCTAAATAGCTGCCAGTTACATTGCCAACGGTAACGGTGTCATCAAGTGCCAGCTTTAATTTGGCGATCGCATCTTCCGCTGTAATAGCGTCTTGACTAAATGCCGCCAACACAGCTTCTTGATAGGCAGAGGAATCGGCACGTAGCTTGTCTTGATCCTCTTGAAGATTTTTGTTTACCGAACTTTGGTGATCCTTGAGTGCAACCTCCGCCGCTTGCAACTGCTTATTGAGCGAGGTTTGAACTGGATTCCCTCCCTGCGTCCCAGGCGTAGTGGCAACGTTAGCATTCAAGATCAACGTTTGTTTTAGTTTTTCCTGCTGCTCAATGTACTTTTTATTAGCCTCGAAGTTATCCTTTAAAGCACTAGTCTGGTCTTTCAGCTTCTCAATTTGAGCTTGCAGCGCTGCCTGCCTGCCTGGGTCTTTCTCTTTTTGAATGGCCTGTTCTAAACCTGACAGGTATTCATCATTAACTTTTTTGCGCTGCTCAAATACCTGTTGCTCTTTGGACATGTCATCAACAGTCAAAGACATGCCTGCTCGCAACTTAGCGTTAGTTTCTTCAGTGAGCAAATATCCCTTACTTAGAGATTGATTTGCTTTTGTGGTGTCAATGATTTTGTCATAGGTTCTATCAGTCACCTTCCCAAACGCTTCGATTGCAGGCATCTGCCTGTTCATTGCGTCATAGTTCTCAGGGATTCCTACAATAAAATCACCAAAACCCTTGATTAGATTTAGTCCTGGCGTTTTTTCCGCAAACGAGTCAATGTTGTTTCCAACCCCGGCGATCGCCTTACCTAAGTCGCCAAAGAAACTCCTGTTTTCTTTCTGAACTTCAACAGTTTGATTAAAGCTTTTTCGAAGTTTGTCATCTTGGGCCAAGACTCCATCTAAAGACTTGGCATACTTGCGAGCTTCAGCACTAGCGCCAAAAAACTGGTCAAACAGCAACGCGCCTGCTGCGGCCAACGCTCCAGCAGCAATAATCACTGGACCCGCTGCTACCCACAAAGCGCCCATTGCCGCAGTAGCACCACTAGCTGCCCCAGAGAATAGACCCATTGCACCTGTGGCAATACCTTTGGCGATCGCCACTCCTTTGCTAGCTGCGTTGTTAGCCGCCAATGCCGTAGTATTCGCCGCAATCTGAGTCGTCAGCAATTGCCGCAAGGGAATCTCAGTCAACAGCAGCTTATTGAGTCCACCAAAGATCCCGGTTGAAGCAAACGCGACCTCTTTGCCAAAGAGTCGAGTTTTAATCAGGTTGCTTTCGGCTACTTGGTTAACTGTCTTGGCTGTGGTATTTTGCGCGATCGCTGCCGTTTCTGCCCCTTCCGCGATCGCACCCTGTGCCGTGACTGTGTTCTTGGCTAGCTGAGAAGTCGTGGCCTTTGTTGTGGCGAGAGATTGAGCCTCGATCGCCGTTGACTGCACCACCAAAGCTGAGGTCATATCCTGCGCGTTCTTGGCAGGAGGCAGTGCCAACGGCTTCATAGCCACAGGTTCAATCTCAACCGGGAGCGATTGCTTGGGTTGAGGGAGGGCTTTGCGATCGTCTACAACCGGAACCGCTTCCACGTCGATGGTGATAATGCCATCTGAGGCGCGATCGCGAACCACTTGCTTGGCGCGTCCTACAGTGTCCTGAACTTTTTGGGTGACTTGCTCCGCTGCCTGTTGCCCCTGCTTTACCGCATCTTGAGCCACAGATTGAGCTTGGGCTGCAACATCTTGGGCAATTTGCTTACCCTGCTCTGCCACTTGTGAAGCGGTCTCTTTGGCTTTATCTACCGGAGACTTGCCCCCACCTCCAATAAAGTCGTCTAGTTTTTGTGTTGCTTTATCCTTAAACGCTTGGGCTGCTTCGGCGGCTTTTTGCAAGAGACTATTGTTTGATGCCAGGTTCTGAGCTTTTTTACCTAACTCAGAATTCATTGCCTTTTCAGCGATCGCACTGGCTGTCGTTACTGCGGTATTGGCGACAGTGGCAGCAGTATTCTTGGCCGTCTCTGCGTTCTCTTTGGTGAAGAGTTTGCTGAACTGCTCTTTGGCTTTGCCCAGTACAGTGGTCTTCTCAGTTTGTTGGAGTAGGGCTGCGGTGGTTTCGGTGACACTGAGGCGCGATCGCTGGTCGAAGCCAAACGCCTGCAAGCCAACTGCCAACAATCCCTTGCGCTGCTGAATCAGCGCTTTCATTACCTCCAGCTCTTGACCCAGTTGCCCCGTGAACGCCAGAGCAATCACGCGGTTGGTGAGGTAGGCTTTACCGAGGTCGAAGATAGTTGCGATCGCAGCTTGTCCCGCACCCATGAATGCTCTAGTAGCAATTTGGGCGGCGACTAATTGACCAATGCCAACCTTGATGGGCTCTGGCAGGGAGTTAAAAGCAGTTGCAAGATTGTCCAGAAAATCGATCGCGCCCTGAAACGATGGCGCAACACCTTGACCAATCTTAATCAGCAGTTCGCCAAACTTATTAACGATGCGCTCAAAGTCTTTAGCTCGGTTTCCGAGGCTGATACCGAATACTTCCTCTAATGACTTGGACGTATTCTGGCCTAGCTTGACCGTAACCGCTTCAAAATCTTTGGCATTATTTGCCATCAAACCGAGGGCGGTACTGTATGCCAGCGACTCAGGGATGATGTTGGCCAACGCTTGAGCATTGCCACCTGTCGCTTTGTTCAGGTCTTGCAATGCCTTAACTAAACCCTTGGCCTTAATCTCGGCAATGTCAAACTTGATGGGCTTGCCGGATTCGTCGCGCAAGTTAGCCAGCGCTGCTGCTGCCTGTGGGGTTTTATCGATGATAATTCGGGACAGTGACTCAATCCCGGTTAGGGCTGTATCGGTCGTTGTACCCTTGGTGGTAAGAACCGCGACCGCACCACCCAACTCCTCAAGCTTGACCCCTGCTTCTTTGGCTACCGTCGCCGTTTGTCCAAAGTTGTTGGTCAGCTCTGGAACAGTAGTGATACCTTGATCTACGATGCCGTTCAGGACCGACGCGACCCTGCCCGCATCGCCCGCTTCTAGTTTGTAAGCTTGTAAAGTTTTAACCAGCAATCGTAAGGTAGAACCTGACTCGGCTTGACCCACAACCGAAAGCTTTAGACCCGCCTCTAGGACTTGGCGAGAAGAGTTGGCATCAGTAAACCCGCCTGACAGAACTTCATACTGACCCGCGAGAGCAGAGGTGGAAGTAACAGCATTTTTGAGTGGGCCATTTACCAAGTCTTGAACCGCGCCGCCGTTCTTCTGTAGCTCCTCGGTGTTGGCACGAGCACTATTGCCTAACCCATCCATCCGAGTGTCCGATCGCAGGATGGTCCCAACACGAGTTAGACTCTCTTCAAACTGAGTTAGGCGAGCAACCGCACTAATAGCAAAACTATCCAGCTCCTGCTGGTTAAATTTCAGCGCTTCACCCAGTTGTTGAAACTGTTGAATAGAGGAGGTATCAACCCCGATCGCCTCACCTAGCGCCGTAGTCTGAGGGAGGCGATCGAGTGACGCAGCAATCCCGGCGACTCCCTTGGCCGCAATATCAAAATAGCCTTTGATATCCAAAAAGTTACTGAATGTTGTAGCAACCTTGAGTCCTTGAACACCGACCTTGCCAAGGTTCGCTGCTAGTTTTTCTGCCTGCTCAGACCCTAAAGCAACTTGAGAAGCTGTGCCCCCTGCGACCTTTTGGACGCGCCCTAATCCAGCCGCCACTGCATCAGAAGACTTGAACAGCCCCGTCATGGCTTTAACGCCACGCTCAATGGTGTCACTAAAGCCGTTGTCTGAAGCCTTAAATCTAATCTCTGCGGTAGCTTCTGCCATTACGATCGCTGGGTGACTCTACCCTTCACTGTTCCCGATCACGAGAGCAAGGCGTGGCGACTGTAGAAAAGCTAGAGTCTTCAGTTGCCGGATAGTCAGGTTCTAATTAGCTGCGTGTGGGTTGGCTCGATCGTCAGCAGGGCAACGCACACAATCTGCCATCTTGATTACGTACTCACACGTCGCAGCACCCACTGCCACCAATCAGCACTTATTGGCACAGTCTGTCACATATCCCAGGTTGCGATCGCAGTAATCAGCCGCATGAGTCACCTTTTGGCACCCCCTGCCACAATCAGCCGCCGTTGTTTCGCTGCCGCAACTTGTTCCGCACTGGCTCCCCAAAATGTGATCGCGCCAGTTCGTTTTTGTGCCATACCTAACACCTTCCTGCCGCACTTCTGCGCCAGCGATTACCGCACTTTTTGCCGCACCTTGCGACAGGCGCTTCCCGAAGCGCGACAGCGACAGGCTTCTCTTTGCGCCATACCTAACGCCTGCGGTCGCGTCCCTTGTCGCGTGGTTACGGCATCCTGTCGCGTGACCGTCGCACACTTGCCGCAAGTCTTTCAAACCGAGCTAATCCGCGCCATCGCCGTATGGCAAAACTGCCGCACTGTAGATTTTGCCGCACTTCTGACGCACTCTTGACGCACCTTTAGGACCAATGGGGTATGAATCCGCTTTCATCGGCTTCTGTTATTGATTTTGCCGCACTTCTGACACAGCCTTGACGCACTTTTGACGCAGTTCATCCATCCTTAAAAATGGAATGGAAGTTGATTCAACTCGCTGCCTGTCGTAGCAATCGCCCAACTTCTGACGGAACAGGGTTAGAGCGATCGGGCAAGAAGGGGTGGTCTTCCACCCCCGAAACTTTTAGCCGATCAGGCTAGTAGCAGCAACGCCTATAAAACCAACTGCTGCGTAAGCTACGGCTTCGCGAACTTTCCGCAACCGAGCTAGGCGCTTGACTTCAGCCAGTTTGTTTAGCACCCAAACTTGAAGGCGATCGCGCATCACGTAGCCCAGCTTACGCACCCTCTTTACCAGCGGCTTAGCAAAGAACCATGCAATCTGATGCGGCCTCATTCCGCTGTACTCCAGTTCATCCACACAGGTCCGAACCTGTTGCCCTGCTCGGAGGCAATAAATAGCCGCGATCGCAGTCCAAAGTGCAATCAATCTAGATACATCCCAAGTCAGGCGAAGTGCTGGCCCCCAATGCTGCTTGAGAATCGCGTGGGCATCAAGTGCTCCATCCACAGCTGCAACCTTGAGCTGTAGCGCCTTGTCGCAAGCGTCTTGCTTGAGTTGTTCGTAGTCGGCATTATGTACCGCTACAGCAGCTTCTTTGACAGTTGCGATCGCTTTGTCTGCTGCGGGCTTTAACTGAACCGCGATCGCCTCTAACACTTGCTGCCAGCCAGCCGTTGTGCGGAGGTCAACATTCAAGCCGTGACACTCAGCCCAGTCTTTAACTTGGGAAGCAGTGGAAGCTGCGAGGGTAGCGAGAACTTGAGACTTGATGGTGGAGAGTTGCATTGTGAAAAACCTCTGCGTGTGGTGAAAACCGCTTGAAGCGATGCGGTTTGTTTGCATGTATCTAAATTACTATGATATTTTTTAATTGTCAATCAATTAATGATTAAAGATTTAATGAATATCGAAGAACTCAGGCAGAGGGCGGGACTAACAGCTGAGCAGATAGCCGAAAGCTGCGGCAAATCGAGCGGCACTATCCGCAATTGGGAGGCAGGGCGATCTATTCCCAAGCTAGAACCAAGAGAAATGATGCAGGTGTTAGCGGCTTATCAATGCACTTTGGAGGAATTCTCTGAGGCTATTGATGTGTCACGCATTGAACAAAAGCGTAAGAAACCAGGGAGAAAAGCAGGCGATCGCAACCCATAGCCAGCAAAAAGCCCACCTCAGAGAAGTGGGCCACAAGGGTACGAATTCAGCGATGGAACTATAAAGCTTTTAGGTCTGCTTCCGCAGCACTCCTGATAGGCTCCAATCGCTTATGAGGAATACTCTCGTCTAGCTCGATTGAGTACCACCAGCCACAATCGGCTTTGCTGAAACCTAACTCAGTGACGTAATCCATGCCGACGATCACCCCGTAGTCATCCCACTGGTCATCAATTCTCACTCGTTGCCAGAAACGGAATTTAGGTTTATGAATGGCAGGTGGTAGGCGAATACAAATGGCTTTAATTTTGGTTCGCATGTTGCACCTTTACCAAGTTTTCTGGAGTTCAACGCTAGGGGTATAGCGACGACCGATGATGATCTCTAACGGCTTGCCAAGTAGATAGCGCGATCGCCAGAGGTCATCAGCTTCGTCAACGCAATCTGTGTAGACGATGTAGCGATCGGGTGCTGGGACAACATCAGAAGTTGGCCTTACGAGGGTAAGCCATTTCAAAAACCTGCTATCCATACTTCATGCCCCCTCTGTGGATTGGGTTTTTTTGACCTTAAAAAGGAGCTTTGAAGTGGCATATTGGTGATCCCCCGACCAGATCTCTAGGTAGTAGCCAGTGAGCCAAAAAGCACCGCAATATTCTCGCCAAATTCGCTCTGCCACATCTTCCTCGTCAGACCACAACCGCACAATTACAATCCCTTCCCTGACCTCAATTTTGATTTTCTGCGGCTCCTTGATTGAACCCACCATCTTGAAAAAGAAGTGATCAAACAAGGGCATTGATTTGTCGTAATCCAGCAGCATTCGTATGGGGAGGGATTGAATCAACTCCCTACCGCAATTAATGTCTATTTCCTCAAAACCTACTTCGTTGGCTCCCTTGACCATATTGTCGAGAAAAGGGTCTTCAATGAGGCGATCGCAATCCTCCAGTGAGTTGCATGAAATTTCGAGCCTATTTAAGCTGAGGTCTATGGAAAGGAAACATTTGAAATTTTTTAGCACGAGCTTCTGCTTTATGATTTCTGTGAGATTCATGGCTTCTTCCTCTTTGGTGGCTTTATAGCAATGTCGTCTAGCGTCAATCGGTGACGGGTGTAGAGATACAGTCTTTTGCCTATCCAGAGATCCACATGCTTCAGTGAACCTTGGCCTAGCTTGAGAATGGGTAGAGCACGCCATAGCTCTCCGGCTTGGTACTTGTCGCCAACGTGAACTTCAATCAGCTCGTTGAGAATCTGAACTCTCACACCTTGCGGCTCTCTGATTAGTGAAATCCATTCGTAGAAGCGCTTGTCCTCTGGGGTGAAGATTTCGTGCATCACTGCGCCTCCTTTGCTGCCCTACTAGGAACTCTCTTGCGCCATGCCTCTCTCCCAATGGATAGGAATAGACGGCAACTTTCATCTGCACTCAGGCGATCGCCAGCTTCTTCATCGTTAAGAAACTCGCGGATCGCCAATTGTGCGGTAGCTGTTTCTGCCCAATACATACAGGCTTGTACGGCATCAGAGGCGCAATCGAATTGATGAGCTAAAGGAATAAACTCGTTGTCCTCAAATTGGCGCGGATGCTGGATGTGTGCAGTCCAACCGTCTGATTCGGGAGTCACTTTGACGACCCAGCCGTGATAGGGGAATTGAATATTTTGCATGACTAACCCCGATTGAAATGGTTCTTGCCGTAGTGGTGACAGCCAGCCCACACGGAGACAAGTCTTTGATAGCCTGCGTCCACTGCCATTCTTAGAAGCTGGTCGCAAAGAAACACATCGGCGCACACCACCTTGATTTCATTGCTTGTAATAGTGATCTCAATTTTTTCTAGCTCGTCTATCTCGGCTAAAACTTGTCCTAGCCATTGCAAGGTTTCTACGTTGTCGCTGATTCGTTGATTAACGCGATCGCTTAAATTCAAATTCATGACCAAATCCTTTAATCCAGTGCTGTAAGGTTCGCTTCGAGATCTGTGTCGTTAATGCCGTCATCGAAGTGGATGTAATACCAGAAGCCAGGTTGATGGTGTTCTGGGTTGTGAACAATGCCGTAAATCGTTCCAGCGCTTTGCATGGTGCCCGCGTCGCTACTTCCGGTGTGGATGACTCGGTGGAATAACCGGAACTGCGGTTGCGGGTACTTGGATGTCATAGGGGCGACCTTGCGATCGCCCTACCTCTCAACTAGAACGGTGCATCGCACCATTGATACTGAGTGGTATGCCAGCCAGTACCGAGCACCACATCAAGGCACTTATCGATCGCAGCTAGACAAGGATTGAGCACCACCACATCAGCAGTGGCTTGCTTGCCTGATTTGTGAGTGATTTGAGCGATCGCACGGTAGGTGTGCTCTGGATACTTGATGGCGTTGGGATGTGTGCAGTAAATGCGACCACTGCCACGCTCGTCTTCACCGGATTGAGAGGGAGTAGTGGAAGGAGCGATCGCTGAAGTGTTTTCTACAACAAGAGTTTGAGGCATAATTCTGTTAGACCTTTGCGAATTGGTTTATAGAGGAGCGCTTTCAGTTGTCCAGACCGGGGCGCTTTCTCTATGCTTCTAGATTACAACAATCGTTGTATAAAGGTCAACTATATTTGTATAACTATTGTTATAGTTATGGTGCAATGAGTTCAGACGGGAATCGAATTATGAGATTACGGGAGCGTGCAGGCTTGACCCAAAGGCAGGTAGCACAAGCTTTAGGCAAAACAGATCAGACTGTTAGCAACTGGGAGACGGGTGCTAGAGCACCAAAGTTGACACCTACAGAAATGTTGGTGTTGTGCAGAGTATTAAATTGCACCCTCGAAGAGCTAGCAACTGAAGTTGAAAATCTGCAACAAAATTGAAGCGGGGCGATCGCATTACAACTACATTAAGGGCAAGCATTTTGATGCCATGAGATGGCTATAACCAGGGATGTCACGTTAAGCAATCTAGTAGGAAATCCAAAATGCTCAATGTGCATTTACTTGGTGATGGCATCTCTGTAGGCACGCTTGTTCTAAGAGATTTGATTCAAAAATACCGCCAGCATTTAATCAGCGTGGCAGCAGTCGTGCGAAACGACGATCCAATGAATCAATCATCTAGTTGCAGTTTTGTGGTCGTGTTTAGGGAGCCTGCCTCTATCGGGCAACTGACCGCTTTTGTAAGTTTGTGGAGCACAACTAGCGCTGACCCTTATAGCGGGGAGGGGCCTCGTACGTTCAACGAGATGATGGAATTTTTGAAAGAAAAAGAATTGGTGGCTACTCAATTAGTTGCTGATTTTGAAACCCATCCTCTCCAGGGATACGGATCTCAAGCGGAGTGGGAAAAGTTTCTTAGAGAGAAGCTGTTGGGTGACGCTGGCTTCTCTGCTTTTCCTTTCGGAGGAATGGAAGGCTTTTGGCAGTCATTTCAAAAGCAGATCGAAGGTATCGCTGATATTAAGTAGCAGGAAAGGAGGCAAGCATGGGGGCATTACTTCCGCGAATCGGTACCACGAGCTGCACTAGAGCAATCACCTTGCTAGAGAACCAGCGAAAAAGCATTGTTGGTACATTTTGGGTGATGAGTGGCTATGGATTCGATGAAAGCCCTATTCCAGACTGGTGGACAAGTCTTGTTCGTGAAGACAATCAAGCTCAGGCAATCCTGGATGCAAATTCTAAAGGTTATTTTTCAGGAGGGCACAACAACCCGCTATATCTTGGCTTCTGCATCGTGGTAGTGGCAAATCAAAGTGATCCTGCTAACTTCTCCTACGTCATAGAACACCTTCGAATGTGCAAAATTGAGGGACTAGAGTTGCTAGAACTTCTGGCTAAACACAATATTCCTGCTCACACAGAAGTCACTTATCCAATGAGTTTCTTGAATACGCGGTACGAGCACGAAAAAGCTATTCCAAGATATTTAAAGACGCTAGATGGATGGAGCACTCAAGTATGGGAAGACTACTGTAGCTATCTTCTAGCAGAACATGGTCAGAGCATGATAGAAGGATACTGGTCAAACCCTTCTTAACTTCTCATACAACATACTAAAACACTTAAAACTTATCTGATTTTCTAATAAAAGCCCCGCCAGTTTATAGCGGGGTTTTTCTGTCGGGTGGTGTCGGGTAACTTGTCGTTTTTT
>JAHHIL010000051.1 GCA_019358975.1 Trichocoleus desertorum ATA4-8-CV12 | reverse complement strand
CGCACCAATTGCAAACCCAAGTGAGCCGGGGAAGCACTGCCCTTGCCTCGGTAGACTCGAAAGCTCCAGGGGATGCGCCAAGGTCCAACCACCAGATACAGCACCACCAGATGCACTCCCCGTTTGCCGTGAAAGACAGAGACTAAGTGCTCAAAAGCTTTGAACTTACCTCGTTTCTCCAGGGTCGTCAGATCAACAATCACTTGCAGATGAGGACGGCGATCGCTGACTCTCAGGCCTCAACTGGCACACTGAGAAATTTCCCGTCGCCCTTAACTGGCACCTATGAGAAGCCTTTGGCACTGATACCAGGAGCTTTCTGTTGAGACATCAACTGCCGCTATTTTTTTCTAGGGCGGCAAGACTAACTGGAGAAATTTCTGCTCTAGAGCTGCGGAGAGCTTGCCGGAACTGGCTTTGCTGAGCACACTTGAGCTGATGCTGTTATTTACCACGCTTCAGCTTCCAAGCAGTTCCGAGCAACCCAAAGGCTAAGATGCCGACAAACGAGGCGGGCTCTGAAACAGTTGCTACCTCACTGGTGACACTGACGTTTTCATCTAGCACGTCTCCTCGGTTATAGACATAATCCAGCGCCTCAACGTCATTGAGCAGAGAGGCTCGTAAGATCAGCCCACTCCAACGAGCGATCGTTTCTGTAGCAACGTCCTGGTCTAACGTCGGTCGAACTGGGTCACGCAGGCTGTCTTGGTTGGTAATCCCATAGTGATTGGCACCTTGTACAGTGATCAATACTTTGGGCGGATCTTGAATCTGCTCATAAGTCTCTTCAACCGCAGCAAAATTGCCTACAACCCCATCGCGATCGCCAGCGATTAAAGCCACAGGAATCCCGTCATTCTCAATTGGGGGAATCATGTCGCCAAAGCGAGGATCTCTAAAGGTTGAGCCGTAAAAAACCCCTGCCATCAGTTCTTGTGGTCGTGAGAACGTACCCGTGCAAAGAAAAGGAAAACAGATATCCTGAATGGCACTCAGCCCAACGGCTCCGCCGAGAGAATGCCCAATCAACCCGAATTTGTTAGGGTTCAGCAGGTTGGCGAGTGGAGAAGCTGAATTTGTGTTGGCGGCAGTGGCATAGGCCAGGACATCGTTGACCTGTTGCTGCTCTGGAAAAAATCCGGTGAAAGCTTGTCCCGTCACTGGATCGATCGCAGTTCTGATATGATTTGGCACAATCACTGCAAAGCCATATTGAGCTACGTGACTCGCAAAGTTTGTGTAATCTGCTTTATCAACTAGCGCGCCTTGCAGGAGTAGAACAACAGGCAGCGAATCAATAGGAGCATTGGGTGATGAAACAGGATAGTAGATGTCAGCTTCATCTACACCTGTAGCACTGGGAATCGTAGCGTTGAAGCGATCGACGCGATTGAATACTGGCTCAGGACTAAACGCAACCGCGGGAAGTCCCATCCCCAACCCAAGACAAGCCGATCCGATCACTGCAATCGAGGACTGCATCTGAATAGCTTTGATCATGGCTCTAAGCGTATAAACAGCAGAGAGACACCGCATGACAAGGAGCGTCCACCCCAGTTTGGGAAACACCACTCCTATTCATAAACTAGCAGCGTGCCCGGGGCTATCCTCACCCATTTACTCAGAGATTCATAGTGTTTTTGCTTAGACTTTACTAAAGCTTTAAAGTTAGGTTGCCATCCCACCGAGAAACCACTGGATCATATTTGCATTTGGCAACGTTGGTATTCCTAGACCTCAGCGATCGCTGAGCACCGCACTACCAGAGTCCAAGCCGCAGCCCGCCTGAATCGAGGAATCAGTAAACCCACTCCAGCCAACACCTCCAGAAATCCGCTGCCGAATACCAGCGACCAATGGAACGGCAAAAAATCTGGCACAATTCTTTCAAACGGCTCTGGATCGGTGAAATGCTTCACCCCAGCCACAATCATCCCGATCGCCAGCAGAATTTGAAGACCGCTTTTATACCACTTCATATCACGACTGGCCTCTTTTCCTCAGGATGACCGTTCACTTGGCTCTCTGCTAGATGCTTCAGCCGCAAAAACTGTTGGCGCATCATCACCAAATCTCCCCAAGGTAAAACCGTCCGCATCCCCGCTCCTAACAGGTTTCTGGGATAGCGTACATGTCCCTTGAGAATCAGCCGACAGGTGTTTGCAGCTCTCGGCACCACCACATAACTCGCAGCAATCTCCCCAAAAATTGCGATCGCCCGCTGATCCGCCAGGACGATCGTCAAATGTCGATTCAGGTCAAACTCAACCAGCCTAAAAACTCCCATCACACTTTGACCCAGCGCTAAGTTTTCCACTCCAGGTAACAGCTGTTTGGGGCTAGGGCGATCGGGGATCAACTCCCGCACATCAAACAACATCCGTTCCAAGCGATCCAGCCAGTCATAGCTATAAGACCCGAGCTTCAGTTGACACAACCACCGGAATAGAACTTCTGCGGGTGCATCCACATCAATGGCTCGGAAATAAGCGTCATCACTATTGCCGATGTAGCGATCGCACGGGAACGGCATGCCCCTCTCTTCGAGTGTTGACCCCCAGGTATAGGCAATGCTTCGTGCCATCGTGACGCTTACCATCCGTCAGTTTAAGGGCATCGTAATGTTTGAGCGATAAACCCACCTCTATCAGAGGCGTTAGTAAACAGACAACCTAGTTTCGAAATCGGTAACCGCTCTAACCACAGCTTTAAGGTTGCTTAGGTTAGAGAAACGTGATGCTCTCGGCTTGAGGAGAATAATCAAAATGGTAAAACTTCCCGCGATCGCGCTTATCGTTGGCCTACTAACCGCTAGCTCTGTAGCCATTGGCTTAGAGGCACCCAAGTTGAAGCAGTCAGCATCTCCACAAACTGCTCAGTGCCAAACCGTCACGAACTTTCCTGAAAGCCCAATTCAGACTTTGCCCATCCCCTTTGAAAACGGCTGTGCCATTTCTACTCCTCTGCGGGCCAACAATCCTGGAACCATTGTCTATGTGCTGAAAAAAGGGATGCGATCGCCTGTGGCGCTAGCGAAGCAAGGTGCCTTAACTTCTCAGCAAACTGCCACCCTTGATCGCTTAGTCGATCGCGGTGAAGCAGTGCGGATTACCTGGTTCACCCCTGGCACCATTGGCTCCCAACAGTTTGTGCAATCCCTGCCGCCAGAGACGATCTTCATAGCCTGGAATGACCTCTGCACCAAGTTCTCGGCCCAAAAAGTAGGTTGCGTGGAGTCTGGTCTGTTTCGTCCGGCGGCTCTAGGAGAAATTTTGGTCAGAAATAAAGAGCAGACTGCACCCGAAAAGCGGCTATTGCAGTTGCATGACCAACGGATTACCAAAGAAGGGGTCGTTATCATCAAAGCGCAGGAGCACCGCAGCCAAGAGGAGAACCAGGAAGAGGCATCACAACGGCTGTAAGCATTGATCAAAAGTGCGATCGCGGTGCCAAAACCTCGTAAGGTTAGCAAGCCAACCCGGAGTTCGCAAAGAAGGCGGCTGGAGAGTAGAACCAAGCGATCGCAGATTAAAGCGATGACAGGTAAAGTCAACGATGAATAAAAGGGCATTGCAGAATAGAAGTATGAATTGAGGTTACTCTTGATGCAATGTCCTGAGTGTGGTTCTACCCATATCCAGTGAATTGAGGTTAGCGATCGCCCAACGACTTATACGTGCTGTAGAACCGTTAGAGCGATCGCTGATTCACTATTTGGGCTGAGGAAAAGCCAGCTTAAGCTTCGTAACGTGTAAATGCTCTGTTTTTTAGAATCCGTATGACAACAGCTCTCATCACCGGAGCGTCTGCTGGTATCGGTACTGTCTTTGCTCAGGAACTCGCTGCTCGTAAAACCAATTTGGTTCTAGTGGCTCGTTCTGAAACTAAATTGCAACAACTTGCACAGCAGTTGCAAGAACAGTATAGGATTCACACTTCCTTGCAGCTTTAGAGAAGGAGGAATCTAATAGGGTTCCTGGTGGTGTTAGCAACCAAGTCTTGGCGAATCTATCACGATTTTTACCGAGAACCCCAGTGGTTAGTTTGATTGAGCCGTATTTCAGAAAATGACAGCTATGGATATTCCCAATGGATTGGTTAATAAAGTTCTCAACTACTTGTTGCGTCAAGCAGATGCAGGCGACACAGAAGCGGAAGAACTATTGGATGAACTAAATGAGTTGAACGAATCTGTGTAAGCAGAAGAATTGGAATCAAGATAGCTATTGGTCAGCTTACTAAGCTTACTGAGCAATTTGGCACGATCGCGACAGGAGAATCAAATTCATGACAGCTAAACCTACATGGAAACCCCATACTGAACATGGCAAACTGAGTACCAAAGACCGCAAAGAATTACCAGATAATGTATTTGCGTTTCCCAAACAGCGAAAAGAACCATTAACTGACGCCTCCCATGTTCAGAACGCCCTGGCTCGTTTCGATCAAGTCCACGATGTATCTGACGAAGACCGAAATTTAGCCTTTGCCAATATCCAAAAAGCGGCTGAGCATTATGGGGTTCATATTGAAGAGCAGAACTGGCATGAACTTGGTAAGAAGCCACACACCAAGAATCCAGCGCACTGAGAATTAATTGATCAGCAATTAGTCATCCACAATAACCCATAACAGAAATCACTTAGAACAGAATTAGAAAATATGTACAGCGATCGCAACCTTATCAATCTTGACTTTAATTCTTCCTGCTCAACTCGTAAAACTGAGCGGCGAGCAACCCTTTATCAACGTTGGGTACAGAGACTAGCAACTTATCTGTTGATTGGGTGTGTTAGCCTTGGTATTGGATTTTTGAACAACAGTTCTGCTCAGGCTTTACCACTTCAGCAAAATAGCTCGGAGGATAACTTTGTTACCACAGCCGTGAATAAAGCAGAAGCAGCAGTGGTTCAGGTGAATGTGTCTCGTACTTTAGCAGGAACAAGAGATGTACCGAGTTCCCTAAGACCCTTTTTGGGCGGAGGACAGCCAGTACCATCGAATGCTCCTGTGTTGCGAGGCATTGGTTCTGGCTTTGTGATTGATTCGGATGGACTGCTTCTCACCAATGCCCATGTGGTGAATGAAGCCGATACCGTAACCGTATCGTTTCAAGACGGTCGCATCTTGGATGGGCAAGTACTGGGTAAAGACCCAGTCACAGACGTAGCCGTGATTCAAGTACAAGCTGAGGACTTGCCGACTGTCACAATTGGGGATTCCGATGCAGTGAAGCAAGGGCAGTGGGCGATCGCTATTGGTAATCCACTTGGTTTGCAGGAAACTGTAACGGTAGGTGTGATTAGCGGCACTGAGCGGTCTAGTGCGGCGATCGGCATTCCAGATAAGCGGGTTGGCTTCATTCAAACGGATGCGGCAATTAACCCAGGTAACTCAGGGGGACCGCTCCTGAATGCGGCAGGAGATGTGATTGGCATCAACACTGCCATTCTCCAGGGAGCGCAAGGACTTGGCTTTGCCATTCCGATTAACACCGCCCAAACCATTGCCCAACAGCTCATTGCAACCGGAGAGGTTCAACATCCCTATATCGGGGTGCAGATGGCTGCGCTCAACCCGCAAGTGAAGCAGTTTATCAATACATCTCCCGATAGCGGCATGCAGGTTGAGGCAGACCAGGGAATTTTGGTGGTTCAGGTTCAACGCAACTCCCCGGCGGCTAAAGCAGGAGTGCGAGTCGGCGATGTGATTCAAAGGGTTGACGATCAACCTGTCACCCAAGCGAATAAAATGCAGCAACTCATCGAAGAAGCGGGAGTCGGGGGTAAGCTACCCGTCACATTGCAACGCAATGAACGAACTGTGGCATTGACAATCCAACCAGAGCAACTTCCCCCGGCAACTCGGTAGCTTCGTGCTGTGGAACGCGATCGCCCGCCTACCCCTCAAGCACCACATTCCCTAGGGCTTACATGGTTGCTTTAGTTCAGCAGTATGACCCTACCACACGCACACATCATGATATCTACTTTAGAAATCACTACGACTGAAATTCAGGTTCCTCCAGAACAAACTCCAGAGCCAATGACTTATCCAGAATCTGCTCCGGAGCCTGATCTAGAACCTACTCCCCAACCTGATCCAGAACCTGTTGCTGATGAGCCTGACCCAGAACCAATGGGTCTGCCGCCAGAGCTTGATCCAGAAGCACTCTAATTACTTTCCTAAGTTGCCAAAGAACAGATAGTAAGTGCTGTATCCAATGGCAGCGATCGCAATAGGCATGAGTTCGAATCGCACTAATGCCTGACTCGCAGAAAGAAATTGCCTGAAAACATTACTTGTTGGCTTCGATCTCTTCTTTACCACCCTGCCCTTCACAAATCCGTTTGATAGATTCTAGGGTTTTAGTAATGCCCTCATGCATGGCAGCTTCAAAGCTGTGTCCTGGTGATCGCTCTGCCATCTTTTGTGCCATTTCAGGTCTAGGCGAAAAGTGAATATGCACCGTTACCTGAGATTGTGAATCTCCATTGCTTTCCACTTTCATCCATCCACCATAGTCATTCTCACCATCGGAACCCCATTCAAGGCGATGTGCTGCTTGGTCTACTCGAAAATGACCATCCGCGTCATAGGAACGCTCTCCCGATTGTCCTTGAGTGCGAATGCGATCGCCTGCTTGGGGTTGAGCACTTTTCACCGTTGGTAGATACTGCGGCACATTTTTCACATCTGCCAGAAAATCAAAGAGGCGATCGGCAGGTGCAGCAACCGTGATCGATTGTTCAAACTCAGTTGTTTTGACGGATTCGCTAGTTGAAGTCATTACTTTTATCCAAAAACGGCATACACAGTCAAGGTATCGAACCTTAGCTTGCCACTGTTCTGTCTAAAGGCTGAAAAGGCGATGTGTTAAGGCTTATACGGAATACTGTCATGTAATTTGCTGTATCGTCTGAGAGAATCCTTATCGCAGGCACCTTGACCCATGTTTTGCATTAATCCACCATTGCCAGCTTCTTCTCAGTCATAATTCAACTCCGTTATCAAATCCTTTAAAGTTGTTTGGTTTTGGCAAGATTCCCATCTTTAGGCAGGGTTGTTTCATGTTACAAGAGGAAAAATTGAAATGTGGTTCAACTCCCTGCACTGCCCCCTAAATCCCCCTTTCTGGGATGCCCGATAGGGCTTTATTCTGGGGGACTTTGAGTCTTGTTCCCCCCAAATTTGGGGGGCTAGGGGGGCCTGGTTCGGAACGCTTTCGTTGTATGAAACAGCCCTGCCATCTTTAGGGACGATGTGAGTTTGTATCATCAAGGTTACGGCAGCAACTCGAACTCATACACATCGACTGTGGCTCAGGGGGCTTTTCAGTAAAACTCACTAGTTCTTTGATTCGCTGTAGCAGGGCTTTGATGTGATTTAGCAGTCTGTGTTGTTCCGCAATTAACGCTTGAAGCCGTTCACGTTCTTCCATTGCTGTTTCTATCTTGCTGTGCCGAACTCTAAACTTCACCACTGGTTAAGCAATCCTCATACTCTTCATAGGAATAGGTGTGCTGCACGCCATATTTTTGACTCAGTTCCTTGAGTTTGACTGAATCATCCGAAACCAGTGCTACTAATTCTGAATTTTCAGCTTGAGCAAAGGCTGGCAAAGCTGCTTCTTGAACAAACCAGCCCAGTGCGACAATTGCATATCGGATTTTGCGATCGCCATTTGTTGATGAAAGTTGAGATGAAGTCATTAGAAATAGCTGTATTGCGGAGCAATTCCCCTTCAGGGCGATCGCTTATGGCACCAGACTAAGGGGCTAAACCTCTCTTTTCCTCCAACTCTTGAGGCATGTTGGCTAATGACGCGCTTAAGTCTTTTGAAGGAGTTTTTGTAATGTTTGTAGGTAATGAAAGTTGCTCAACTATAGTTTTCCTGACAATCGCCTAACGGCACTCCCCCATTCTCAAAATCCACATCTGGGTTGGATCATTGCCTAACACTGAGGAATCTCGTTCTATTGCAATTTGGTCAGCACAACACCAGCCAATGTTCTACCGTTTTGCGATCGCATTCTCTTTTGTGATGCCGTGCAAAAACAAAGCCTTATCCAGACGTTTATGCTTTGGCCAAACAGGAGTGTGATGGTGAGGTTTGGCTGGTTGCCGCCCATGCTTGGGATGTGATATAGCAATCCTTTTTGATTCTTGAATGGGGTGCAGGGGTAAAACCCTTGCGTGGGGGCTGCGCCCCCACCCCCTGTTTCCAATCCATTTAGGATTGCTATAGTTAGCCTGTCTTGTTGGAATCTATCTAATGATTGACGCTTAAGCGTGATAAGGCGGATTAAAAGTAAATGGCAAAGGTAGGGTACCGATTTATCCACGCTTAGCAACATTTACACTTTCCCAGTAACAACTAGGGAAAGGAACATCCACAGGAGAATAATAATGCAAATTGACAAGCAGCAGATTATAAGTATGATTCGCTCTCAGGGGCAGTCGGGGAATCAAGACCACTCTGGACAAGCTGAGCAGGAGCTACCCCAGCAGGTAGACACCGATAATCAGCAGCATCAACAACTACTACAGAAGTTCGGCATCAACTTACCAGATTTACTCACACGATTCACCGGCGGTGGTGGTATCCCAGGAATGTAGCTGCTTGTGAGCTGACAATCGAAGTAAGGAAACTGTTGTGTTGCAAAAAATTTGAGAAGCACTATCTACAGAGTTGTAGTATAAAAATTACAATTTTGGGTGTAGCTTCAAGAAAATTTTTTGCAACATAACCGCTCCACATTTCATCTGTATTAGCCATAACATTAACCACAACTGGGCGCATCTAACGGTTGGGGGAACCCAACAAGGATTAGCGAAAATAGAAGAGGAACCAATCATTTTACGCCTCTCGACTATTTCTGTTTCAGCAGTTGTGCCATCACTCATGGTAAGCGTAATCGAAAGAACGCAATCCAGAGGCAAGGAGATGTCGTAGATTGTCTCACTCGTCTCGTGCAGGCGATCGCGGTATTTTGAGTTCACAACGAATGGCTACCAGTGGCGACGAGAACTATCCCCCTGTATCAAAGCCCGTGTTTTTGAGTGCGGAGTGCCTGGAAGATTTCTATGAAACAATATACCTGTTGTAGAGTGCTGTTAGCGAAGCGTAACGCACCGCGAGTTGGTATTTTCTGGAAATCTCCTTAGAAGTTGGGGATTAGGGCATGGATGATGGCTCATGGGTCATCGATGTTAGAAGTGGCAAGCGGACAATCAGGGTTGTGCCCTTTCCTTCTCCTGCACTTTCGGCATGGATTGTACCGTTGTGGAGTTCGGCTAAATGGTGGGCGATCGCCAGCCCCAATCCCAACCCATTCTCTGAATCCGAATCTCTGGCTTGACGGAAGCGATCGAAGACATGCGGTAGAAAATCAGCCGCAATCCCAATGCCTGTATCGGTGACCCGAATTTCGGCGTAATCTGCGGGCTGCGAAGTTGCATGAGTAATCAGTTGAACGTCTACCTGTCCACTTTCTGGCGTGAACTTAATCGCGTTGGTCAGGAGATTGCAGATGACTTGCTGGAGGCGATCGCTGTCACCCATCACCATCACCTCAGCCATTTTGACTGGATCTTTGACTGGATCAGTGATGCCCCACCACACCAAGTCAATCCCTTTGGCTTCAGCAAGATGATAAACAGTGGCGATCGCTGTCTCGATCACAGTTGCTAGTTCGACGGGTTGAAGATGCAAACGCAGCTTGCCTGTGGTGATCCGAGAAATATCCAGCAAGTCTTGCACCAGTTTGGCTTGCAGCGTTGCGTTGCGCTCAATGGTGTCTAGGGCTTTGGTCAACATCAATGGACTGGAGGGACTGGTTCGCAGCAAGCGCGTCCAACCCAAAATCGAGACTAGAGGTGTGTTCAGTTCATGGGAAACCGTTGACAGCAGTTCATCTCTTCTGCGGATGGTGGTTCTAGCCTGATGCAGCGCTTCCCCTCGCAGTTGCGCCATCTGAAGATGGGCATTGACGCGAGACACCAGTTCTTGGGCTGAGAAGGGTTTGATCAGGTAGTCGTCTGCTCCTGCTTCCAGTCCTTCCACGATCGCTTCTTCTCCAGCCCGAGCCGAGAGCAAGATGATGGGGACTTCTCTGGTGCGGGGGTCTGCCCGTAATGCCTGAAGCAAGCCAAAGCCATCTAGCCCTGGCATCATCACATCGCTCAAGATCAAATCAGGGACGTGCGCTTGAGCGGCTGTCAGTGCGGCTTCTCCATTTGCCACTGCTTCTACCTGAACATGTTCGTTCAGAATGCGTGTCAAATACTCTCGCATGTCGGCGTTATCATCCACCAGGAGAACGCGGGATTTTGAAGGATGAGGGATGTACGCCTTTGGCGTTCCCGAAGGGTGGGATGAGGAATGAGGGATGAGAGATATAGCTTGTTTCTGCGGAGCAGTAGGATGAAGTGCGGCTTCTGTTTCATCCCTCATCCTTCCGCTTTCATCCTTCCCAGGGAGCCACCGCTCTACCGTTTCGACATAGAGGGCTGCATCGATCGCGGTTGATGCTAGAGTACGGGTAGGCTGAATACGATCGCCTTCAGGTCGAAGGCGATCGCTGGGTAAGTGGTCTGTGCCAAAGGGTAGGGCGATCGCAAAGCAGGTTCCCTGTCCTAGAGTGCTACTCACTTCAATTGTGCCGCCATGTAGTCGAACGAGTTCATTCACCAGGGCTAGACCAATTCCTGATCCTTCATGGGTTCGGGCTTGTGTGCCCCGCACCTGATAAAACCGCTCAAACAGATGAGGCAGTTCATCGGGTGCAATCCCAACGCCCGTATCCCACACTTCTAGAACAACATCAGATTCTGCTCGTATGGATAGGGTAATTTCCCCCTCAAAGGTGAACTTAAAGGCGTTGGAGAGTAGGTTGAGGATAATTTTTTCCCACATCTCGCGATCGACATACACCGCTTCCGGTAACGGTGAGCAATCGACAATCAGCCGCAGACCTGCCTGCTCGATCGCCGATCGAAACACACTCGCTAATTCAGTCGTAAATTGAGATAAATCTGTTGGTTCATAAACGGCTTCCATCCGTCCAGCTTCGATGCGGGAGAAGTCGAGCAGGGTATTGACCAGTTTCAGCAGGCGTAGAGCATTGCGGTGCGCTAGTTCTATCCGTTCTCGATTAACAGAGTTGAGGGGGTGGGTGCGTTGACCTTCGGTCGGGCGTAGCCCCTCGTTCAACGCATCTTGTAGGGGAGCCAGCATCAAGGTTAGCGGAGTGCGGAACTCGTGAGAAACGTTGCTGAAGAAGATGGTTTTGGCGCGATCGAGTTCTGCCAATGTCTCCGCGCGTTGGCGTTCTTCTTCGTAGGCAGCTTGTTCTTGAATCCGTTGAATTTGATCGGCTTCTGCTTGTTTGCGATCGGTAATGTCGTTGAAAACAATGGCAACCTGTTGGTTTTCGGGTTCGCCAACAGGAAAGGCATAAATGTCAAACCAACGGTGCAACTGTTCAGCACGGCTCTCAAAGCACACAGCTTGACCTGTCAAAGCAACGTTGCCGTAAGTTTCAAACCAAAATTCTTCGTGGTCTGGAGCGAGTTCGCGCATCCGTTTACCCAGCGCGTTTGCCATCCCCGTCTGTTGCTCAAAAGATGGACTGATTTCCAAAAAGCGATAGTCAACAGGCTGCTCGTTCTCGTCAAAAATCATTTCGATCAGACAAAAGCCATCATTAATTGACTCGAACAGCGATCGATATTTTTCCTCCGATTGACGCAGCGCCGCATCCGCCCGGTGACGCTCAAGAAATTCCCCGGCAGTCCAAGCAAGCATGTCCATCAGCCGCAGCTCGTGGTCGCTGGGACGATGCGGCTGACGGAACTGAGTGCTGATCACGCCGATGGTCTCTCCCGATCGACTTGCCATCGGGGTGGACTGCGCGGCGCGAATTCCGTCGGCGTGGGAGGCAGCGCCAGCATCGGTGCCTTCCAAACCTGGGAAACCCACCGTGTCTTCGATAATCAGGCGTTGCCGATGGACGCGCGCCACCTCACACCCCGTTTCCAGACCTTCGTAGCGAAAGAAGGAGATAAAGGGGCCGTCATCCGCATACCCCTGCCAGACAGCCATCTCCAGCCGCTTACCGTCTGAGCTAAGAAGCTGCACGCAGCCCCGATCAGTGCTGGTAAACTCACAGGCTACTGCGAGCACGTCCTGGAGTGCCGCCCTGACATCGTTTTGGTTTGCCAGCTTCGACTGTAGCTCGTAAAGTCGGCGTATCCCCGCCAGGTCAGCCGCAATTTGAGCTTTGCTTTCGCGCAGGGCTTCCTCGTTCTGCTTGCGATCGGTAATGTCTTGGAAGACGACTGCAACACGGCGATCGCGGTCATCACCGACTTTAACCACGTAGAAGTCATACCATTTTTGATCTGGCTGGGCATATCGTTCCAATCGTTCGCTTTCACCTGTACGGGCAACACGACCAAAAATTTCATACCAAAAGGGTTCATATTCTGGGTTAATTTTGCTGAGCCGCCGTCCGGTGAAATCTTGCCCAACCATTGCGATCGCCGCTTGATTTGCCTCCACATATAAGAGGTCAACGGGCTGATCGGCTTCATCAAAAATCACATCAATGAGCAAATAGCCTTCATCAATAGAGTTGAACAGCGATCGATATTTTTCTTCCGATTCGTGCAAATTCGTTTCGGCTTGTTGCCGCTCAGTCGAGTCGCTCATCACCCCCGACATACGAGTCGCCTTGCCGTGGTGGGTTTCCATCACCCGCCCGTAGCCGCTCATCCAGCGAATTTCTCCCGTGTCAGCCCGCACAATGCGAAAGTCTGCCTGGTAAGTGCCGTTGGTGGCGATCGCTTGTTCCAGTCGTTCGCTCATCTGCTGGCGATCGGCGGGATAAACGTACTGTATAAACATTTCAGCCGACTGCTCTCGATGGTCGGGTTCTAGCCCTAACAAGTGATAGTGCTGATCGTTCCAGACCACGCGGTTGGTGATAATATTCCAATCCCACGCCGCCAATTCCGCTGCTTCTAGCGCCAACCGATACCGATCTTCCAGTGGGGTTAGGTTGCTGTTCGCCAACCGCGATCCTTGAGCCTGCCGCTGGTTTAGCAGGAGGGCGGTAGCTGCAAAGTCAGCCAGACTGCTCATCACCCGCACATCTTCTAAGTCAAAATGCCGCTGCTCATCGTGCGACACAATCCAGATCGTACCGAGGGCATGACCATCAGCAATCAAAGGCAACACTAGCCCTTCCACAATTCCTTCGGAGTTGCGCTCTGCGCTAAACGGTGTGTTCGCGTCCTGGAGGTAGGTGAAATAGCGTTCGGGATACCCAAAAAGCTGAGGAGTTCCCCGGTCTAAACAGACCCCACAGGGGCTAAAGTCGCGGGGGGTAGTGTCACCGACCGATTTCGCCAAGGTTCCGGCTAATGCAGTCCAGCGAAAGACTTCTTCCCCTGTCGCTGTCGTTTCTAGCAAGCTCACCCCTGCCGTTCCTGCCTGACATAGCTCTAGCGCGATTTCGACCAGGGTTTGCTGCAAGCTTGCTGAATTATGTGTCATCTCTTGAGCCAGAGTTCGCATTGCCCGATTTTCTGCCTGCCAGTTAGGAGAACGGGAAGGGCGTTGGGATAGCTCTTCGGTAATCAAAATATCGTTTAAGGTGACGATTTCAGATGTTTGTCGTTGCATAGCACTTATCCCTCTTCTCCTAGAGGATCAGCAGAATTCATTAAGAGAATGCTGGAAACATCCAGCAAGCCCTTTACTAATTTTGCTTCACTCGTGGCATTGCGTTCGAGCGTTTCCAGCGCCCGTGCTGTTGTCTCTGGGTCAAACGATCGGGTTTGTAATAAGCGTGCCCAACCGAGAATTGCTGCCAGTGGGGTTGAATTTTGAATTGTAGTTCAACCCTTTACTCAGCCCTGAAAACTCAGCACTTTCCTCAATACCCAGCCAATTGAGCCACCATCTCAATCCATTCGGTGGGATGAGCTAATTTGTGTAAACGCGCCTCATAGCCAGCCTTCAGCGCCTTCTCTCGATCCTCATCCAGATAAGCGGTGATCGCGACGGCAGGAATATGCCCCCCCTGCCCAGCTTCCAAAGCACGAATTTGCCGAATCAGGCTGTAGCCATCTCCATTAGGCATCCGAATATCACTCATCAACACATCAGGATGAAATTGCTCTAGCTCCTCTAACGCTGCCGCTGCGCTGGCAACTGCCCTGACACCAATGCCATAGGATTCCAAAACAGTGGTGATAAATTCGCGGATATCTGCTTCGTCATCGACCACCAGCACCCGTAAGCCATCTAGAGCTTGAGGTAATTGTGACAGGGGAGTTCTTCCTTCTGTTGAGGTGGCTTTCAGGGGTTGTTGCCCAGCCAGGGGAGCGATCGCTTTGGGCAACTCTGTAGGCGAAACCACCTGCTGAGATTGGCTCAAGTTGTACACCCCAATCCGCAGGCTTTCAATTAGCCCATCCAGATTACGAGCGGGCGCAACATGCCACTCAGAAGCAAACGGTTGCCCGTTTCGTGGGCGTACATTCATCTGCCAAACTTGTGTCCCATGATGTTGGGAAAGCTGGCTCAATTGAGTCCGAAAGGCTAAGCGGTTGCTTCGCAGTTCCCCGGAGGGGTAATCGCCTTCTGCCACATACAAAACCAGAGGTTGCCCGACCAGATAACGTTCGGGCACGTTGAGGAGTTGAGCGATCGCCCTATTCGCTTCCAGAATGACACCATTGGCATCGGTGACCAAATAAGCGATCGGAGCGGACTGAAACAAACTGTGATAGTGGAGCAAATCGTCCTGAATAAGCCCGATCGCCTCCAAATCTGTCTGCATCTGCTCATAAATCACGTGCAGATCTTCAAGTGCAGCATCAATTTCCTGCCAAGCTTCTACATCTTCCCGTTGCAACGCTGCAATTCGCTGCCGAATCACTTGAAAATGCAGCTTAACTTGATCGTCACTCATAAATCATGCCTAGTGATGTCGCCTATTAACTGGTTCTATCTTGCAGTCGTTACATCAGTTTCCACTCTTTTCAGTGGCAAGATAAAGCTATTCCTCTAGTCTAGTGAATCCTATAAAGAAGCAACCAAGAGATTTGGAAGGGTGATGCGCTGGAAGGCAGGTTCAGGTGGTGTATCAAGAATGCCATATCGTCGTAGTGCGGTTAATCGCTCTGTTTCAGCCAGTAGAAGTGATTATGCTCAGGTTGGTCAGAATTTAAGCTATAGCATAAGCAGGGAGGGCGATCGCAACGCAATATCTACTTCCAACGAGGGAATGCAACTTTTATGGATGTAAGAGATGGTGAATTATAACATCTCTTATGTATGCTATCTCTATAAACTTGCTGCGATCGGGTAGCCAGCAGGTTCTAACGCAGTATTTCTCACAGGAAGAATAGAGTGCGTGATGGGCGAAGGTGGTGAATCTGCTTCTGAGAATTTGTTTGCGGGGGTGAAGAGGGGAGACTGATGCTGGATTTTCAACGGTTGTTTGCAGCGGTGCCAGATCTGTACCTCGTATTAGCCCTCGATTTTGTGATCGTCGAGGGCAGTGATGCTCACTTTCAGGCAACCAACACAAAACGAGAAGCGGTTATCGGTCGGAATGTGTTTGATGTCTTTCCAGAGAATTTCAACCATCTAAATGCTAAGGCTGCCCAAAATTTACGAGCATCCCTAGAGAGCGTGGTGCAGAATCGCCAGCCGCATACAATGGACGTGCTGAAGTATGACATTCGTCGCCCCGAATCTGAAGGGGGTAGGTCTGAAGAACGCTACTGGAAGGTGGTAAACTCGCCCGTCTTTGATGAAACTGGAGAATTGACGCACATCCTTAACCGATCAGAGGATGTGACCGAGTTTGTGCAGATGCAGCAGCAGCGATCGCAGTTTCAGCAGGAGGCAGTCGCCGCCAAGCAGCAAGTTGAAACCATTTTGTCGAGCATCCGGGATGGGTTTTATGCCTTCGATCGCGATGGGCGGTTTACCTCGGCTGAGTTTGACACTCAAATCGCCAGCATCGCCCTTGAGCGCGATCGCTCCAATCTTGCTCTGCGCGAATCGGAAGAACGGCTGCGACGAGCGTTAGCGATCGAAATGGTTGGGGTCATTTTCTTCAAAGCCGATGGCAGCATTACCGATGCCAACGCCACTTTCTTACAAATGATCGGCTACAACCAGGAAGATGTTGAGCAAGGGCGGGTGCGGTGGGATGTAATGACACCACCAGAGTGGATGCCCGCTTCTCTGTGTGCCATCCGGGAGTTTGAATCTACCGGGCACACAACTCCCTACGAAAAAGAATACATCCGCAAGGATGGCTCACGCTGGTGGGGCTTGTTTACAGCAGAACGGATCAATGAAACAGAGGGCGTGGAATTTATCATTGATATCAGCGATCGCAAACAAACTGAAATCGCCTTACGCCAAAGTGAAGCGCGCTTGCGGTTAATGATTGAAAGTGCGAAAGAATATGCCATTTTTACCCTCGATTTCAATGGCATTGTCACCAGTTGGAACGCGGGTGCCAAACGCTTGCTGGGATATGCAGAAGCAGGCATTCTCGGTCGAGACGGTCGCATCATTTTCACGCCAGAAGACGCTGCACGGGGAGCTGCTGAGCGGGAAAGACAAACTGCTCTGACGCAAGGGCAGGCAGAAAATGAACGTTGGCATGTGCGGCAAGATGGTAGCCGCTTCTGGGGTAGTGGCTTGGTGATGCCGTTACAGGATGAAACGGGTGTCGCACAGGGATTGATCAAAATCTTGCAGGACAAAACCATCCAAAGACAGATTGAAGCAGAGCGAGAGCAGCTTCTGAAACGAGAACGAGCGGCACGAGAAGAAGCCGAACGAGTGAATCGCCTCAAAGATGAGTTTTTAGCCGTGCTATCGCATGAGTTGCGATCGCCGCTCAACCCCATCTTAGGTTGGTCAAAGCTGTTGCAAGACCGCAAGTTTGATCAAGCGCGAACCGCCGATGCCCTGGCGACGATCGAGCGCAACGCCAAACTGCAAGTGCAACTGATTGATGATTTACTCGATGTGTCTCGAATTCTGCAAGGCAAACTTAGCCTCAATGCCACTCCCGTCAATCTAGCAACAATCATTACTGCTGCATTGGAAACCGTACGGGTAGCAGCATCTACAAAGTTGATTCAAATTCAGACAGTACTGGAACCAGAGGTTGGGCAAATCTTAGGGGATTCTGGTCGATTGCAGCAAGTCATCTGGAACCTGTTATCTAACGCTGTTAAGTTCACTCCCCAACGAGGACGTATCGAAATTCGCTTAGAGCAGGTTGAGGCACAGGCTCAGATTACGGTTAGCGACACCGGGAAAGGGATTGCTCCTCACTTCTTGCCCCATGTGTTTGAGTACTTCCAGCAAGCTGACAGTACCACCACTCGACAATTTGGGGGCTTGGGCTTAGGCTTAGCGATCGTCCGTCAAATCGTTAGCTACACGGTGGCACTGTTCATGCAGCCAGCCCGGGTGAAGGGCAGGGAGCTACCTTTTTGGTGAAGTTCCCGCTGATGCCGCCACAATCAAGGCTTCCTCAGACGGGTCGCGAGTCCAAACCTTCTTCAGGTCTCCAGGGAATCAAGGTGTTAGTGGTAGACGATACGGTTGATATGCGCGAGTATGTCGCCTTTGTCTTAGAACAGGAAGGGGCAGAGGTTGTGACTGCCGCTTCAGCCGCAGAAGCGATCGCCGCATTCGCTCAGTTCCAGCTAGATGTTTTGTTGAGCGATATTGGTATGCCTGACATGGATGGCTATATGCTAATGCAGCAGGTGAGACAGCTATCTCCACCCGGCGGTCAAATTCCCGCGATCGCCCTGACTGCTTATGCTGGAGAGATCAATCAGCAACAGGCGATCGCGGCAGGATTTCAGCAACACATTGCTAAACCGATCGAGTCAGCGGCATTAATTGCTGCGATCGTCGATCTTCTCAACCCAGAAAAAGTTGAAAAATAGGTTTCCGAAAAGCTCCCTTTACCCCTGCACCCCATTCAAGAATCAAAAAGGATTGCTATATGGGATCTTCCTTGTTCGTCACACTCAATGCCATGCATTTGTTTAAGGCTCAACGGAAGGATGCTTAGTTTCTTCATGTTTCTATCTCTTCCGATGCATAGGACAAGACTATACCAGACGGTATAACTAATGTACGCAATTTAGTATGGTCACGCTCTATGCCTGCAATCAGCACAAAGCGCAACGCTGAAGGAATCGAACAGTTAGATCTGGCAGCGTTGGTGAGAGAAACCCGATAGCGGCTTAAACTCTCGCAAGCCAAGTTTGCTGAAAAACTGGGAGTTTCTTTTCAAAGTGTGAATCGCTGGGAAAATGGGCGCACCAAACCCTTACCTGTTGCATTGAAACAGATTGAGTACTTGCTGCATCAAATGGGCGAGACAGGTAAAGATCTGCTGGTTCAATACTTTTCAAAGTAAGAGTGGAGGCTTAATTCTCCCAATCTGCATTCCTCTAGTTCTTCAGGCAAGAATTCGTCTCAAAACAGTCCTCAACGCATGACCGAAACGAATGCTCAATCAACAACAGAGGTCGCAAGTTGTTCACCCCAACTGCCCGATTTAGCGCTGCAAATCCTCGATAGTAGCGATGACTGCATCCAGGTGTTGGATTTAGACGGGCGAATTCTGTTCATGAACCGGAGTGGGCAAGCGTTGTTGGGTATCCAGGATCTAACGCCTTTCCTCAATACCGCTTGGGCGGATTTCTGGCAAGGAGCTGATTAGCGGGTCTCGATTGAGGCGATCGCCAAAGCCAAGGTAGGGGAAGTGTATACCTTTCAGGGATACCGTCCAACAACCAGCGGTGAACCGAAGTGGTGGGATAGCAAGGTCAGCCCCATGCGAGGAGCAGAGGGGCACATTGAACAGTTGTTGTGCATCTCGCGTGATATTACAGAGCACCAGCGCGTTGAAAACGAACGCAAGCGTGCCGAAGAAGATCGCCAGCAAACAGAAGCCGCCTTACAAGCATCTGAAGAACAGTTCCGCCGATTTCTGGTAGTTGGTTCAGATTTGCAAGTGATTACGGGCAACGATGGATATTTCCATTGGGTCAGCCCCACCTTTGAACGACTACTGGGCTGGACATCTGCCGAAATGATCTCTCGACCCTGGCTTGAGCTTGTCCACCCGGATGACATTCCCACCTCCGAACTGGAAACTGCCAGCTTATTTTCTGGCAACGAAATCTTTGCATTTGAAAATCGCTATCAGCACAAAGACGGCTCTTACCGCTGGTTGCTCTGGAATGCTAAGCCTTACCCAGCCGAACAGATCATTTACGGGACTGCTGTTGATATTACTAAGCGCAAGCAGGCAGAAATGGCTCTGCGGGAAAGTGAGGAGCGGTTCCGCACATTGACCGCTACAATTCCCCAACTCATTTGGACAACAACACCCGATGGCACCGTAGACTACCTGAGCCAGCAATGGGCAGACTACATCGGTTTACCGCCAGAGCAGCTTTATGACTGGCACTGGCAGAATGTTGTTCACCCAGAGGATTTGTCAAACACACTGCGCGATTGGAGATACAGTCTGCAAACAGGTGAATCGTTAGAGATTAAACATCGCTTCCGTTTCCACACAAGTGAATGGCGCTGGCAGTTGGTTCGCGGTACTCCGATCAAAGATGAGGCTGGACAAATCACGAAGTGGGTCGGAACCTGCACGGATATTCAGAATGAGATTGATGCTCAGACAGCATTGCATCAGAGTGAAGCTCGTCTCCGTACCGTTGCTGCCAACTTGCCAAATGGGGTTGCCTTCATTGTAGATCGTGAGTTGCGCTATCAACTGGCAGAGGGCAAAGCACTAGAGGCAACAAGCTTTACATCTCAAGATTTGGTGGGCAAAACTATCTGGGAGGCACTCGATCCCAGTCTCGCAGCAATTTACGAGCTTCATTACCGTCAGGCGTTGTGCGGTGAACCCTTTAGCTGGGAGCATAATAGCCACGATCGCCACTATATCTCGCATGGCGTTCCTTTATACGACGATCGCAGTGAAGTAGAAGCAGTGCTGGTCGTATCCTATGACATTACTGATCGCAAACAAACAGAAGTTGCTTTGCGTCAATCTGAAACCCGTTATCGAACGCTATTTGAGTCAATTGATCAAGGCTTTTGTGTGATTGAGGTGCTGTTCGATGAAAACAGTAAGCCGATTGATTACCGCTTCTTAGAAATCAATCCTGCCTTTGAGCAACAAACGGGACTGATTGATGCACAAGGCAAGCGAATGCGTGAGTTAGCGCCTGATCATGAAGAGCATTGGTTTGAAATCTATGGCAACATTGCGCTCACGGGTGAATCCAATCGCTTTGAGAATCGTGCCGCAGCTTTACACCGTTGGTACGACGTTTATGCGTTTCGGATTGGGCAACCAAACGAGGGAAAAGTTGCAATTCTCGGTAGTGCATTAAATCATTGTGGGATAGGAGGAAATATCGTGCCAGCTCCACGATCGCGTGGGTAATCCTGCCCGCTGTGTTGCTGTGGTTTTGAATCGGCTATGTTGCCAGATCCCGTTGAAGTAGCTCACCACTAGGCGAGTTGTCACTCTCGTTTGTTCCCACACCTTGCCAAACTTATTCTGTCGTCGTTCGCGTAGCGTGCCGCAGGCTTAGCCATCTTCCCGTTTGTTGCCGTATCGTTCCATTGGGGCGCTCTAATCGCTGGGTTGTGTCTTTGCCAATATGGTGCTGAATCTCACCAGGTAACACTCGTTCGTACCCTCCCTAGTCATCCGGATTCAACTGCTTGCACGCTGTTTTTCCTTCGGGGCTGACCCCTAACTGCTCAATGAACACATCAGTGTGTTTGCCCACACGGGCAGCGAGAATTAAACCACTACAACGGGCAAGACTTAGCCCAATCCAGCAATCTCCCTGCTCCCGTTCTTAGGGGAACATTGCTTCTGTTTTTTGAAACGAATGACCACATTTCATCGGCACACACCTCCTTTGTTTGTACTGCTTGAACTTCGGCGTTATGTACTAATTGTGCTTTTTGACTGGCAGCGCGAACAAGGCTGACGACGGTATTGTAGGCCAGCCCAGTCGTGCGACTGATACCCCGCAAACTACTCCCTTCACTGTGGGCTTGCAGCACTTGGCGAATTTGTTCAGCACTGATATGACGACGGTAGTAGAGACTATCGAGGATTCGGAAAAAGTTTGATGGCAAGCAGGACAGAGATAGCGTTGATGACCCTGAGGCAAATCAATTACTTTCACGAAAAGCTGAATTGTGACAACGTGATTGTAACTTCTGAAACGATTTCTAAAATTGAAACCAAAGCTTTCATAGATTAGGGGATTAGCGTTTTGAAAATAACTAGACGATACAACAGTTAAATTGATGACTCATGATTGACTCATCTGGCTCCGTTTTGTCGCAATAGTTTCTCGTAAATCCAAAACTCCTCTCCTGGAGGCGATTGATAGCCAGATTCTTCAAGTGCCTTAAAGATTGGTTGACGATTCGGAAAAAAGCCACTCACCACTTCATAGCCTTGCTGTTGGGCTAATTGACGCATCTCGCTCAATAGCATCGATAAGCTGTCTGCTCTGCCTTCAACACAGCCCGCCCACAGTGCCTCATTAGAGCTTTCCAAGTGGCTTTGAAGAAATACACTTTGCAAGACTTCTTCTTCATTTCTGATTCCCCAAACTAGTCCTTGATTGAGGCGATCGCGTAGAGCTTGAGCTGTTAACGCTTGCCACTTGGCTCCTCGGCACACAAACAAGCGGTTGGCCTGAGACTGCTTGAACAGAGACGAGGCCGCATCGAAGGATTCTAAACCGAGTTGTGATACCAATTTAAACAGCGTTCAAGGCAGATAGAGCATCCAAGATAAAGGGATAACCTGTGATAGAAGCAATCACTTCAGGCGTTAACTCAGCTAGCAGCTGATCGACTTTGGTTTGTAGTTGAGCCAAGGTCTTGAACGAGGCCCATTTGAGATCTGTCTTGAGATGTTCCCACAATCGCTCCGTTGGATTTAACTCGGGACAGTAAGGCGGTCGAAACAACAGAATGATATTCTCTGGCACCACTAGACCCTGACCCTTGTAGAACCGTCTGTTATCGACCTGAACAATATTGAGACTATCTGGATAAGCCTGAGAGAACTCATCCAAGAAGCGCTGATAGCACTCGGTATCGACAGGGGAAAATTGCAGAAAAAAGGCTTCTCCCGTTGCTGGTTCGACTGCTCCATAGAGCCAGAAGGCTTTGAACAACCACTGCCACTGTCCAATGGGCTTGACTCCACAAGCTGTAATCAAGTGTCCGATCAGCGTGTGCAGTCCAAAGCGGCTCTCATCCTGAGCAAAGTAGCGAATCGGGCGGTTGTCTTGGCGCACTGGAGTGGCGTGCTGACTCAGCAGGTTGAGGTCGTCTGTAAGGTTTGCTTAAACGCCTCTCGCTGCTGAGGGTCTTGTCGGCAATTTTGAGGACGGGCCACTTTCAGTTTGGCTTGGAGTCGATAGCGCGTCATCTGATAGACCGCGTGATATTGAGCCTCTATCCCCAGCGTCTGAGCCAACCACTGCTGCAGCGCTCCGTAGCTTTGAAATCCTCCATGATTAGGTTCTTCTAGGCGCTTGGCTAGGGCCTCTTCTGCCCATCGCGGAATCACCTGCACCCCTCCCGGCGATTTCTTCACGTCCAGCATCGCTTCGACTCCCCCTTCTCGATCCATCGATAACCAGGTTTGCACCGTGTTGCGATGTTTCCCCACCGCTTGGGCGATCGCGCTGATACTCGGTGCCTGCTCTTGCTTGAGCCAGTAGAGCACTTGCAAGCGTTCTTTGGCGGTTGGCGTAGCTGCTTGGCGCAACTGTTCTACGAGGTCATCCAAACTTTCCTTCACGTCAATTGAGGTGACGCCAGCCATCAGCAGAGCAGACGAAACAACTCCTCTCAGCCTAGCTTATCTGCCCTCTGCCTAATTTAAATTGGTATCAGAAATCCCATCAAGCGCTGTTGACTGATCGGGAGCTAACTGAATGGCGCAATTGGTTGCGTGACTGTGTTACCTCAAGCTAGGTTGTCCCAAATGACTATAAAGCTTCATCCAATCAGGCGTAGTGGTTAGCCCTCTAGATTGCTCAGACTGGTAATGAAGCCTGAATCTCTGGGAGAACTTGTTCATGTCCGGTGCCAAAAGATTGGGGACGGTGGCGATCGCTACTTTTTCCTTATGGAGTATGAGTTCGTCGGTAGCTTGGGGTTTTACTGATACCTCTGCTTATTGGGGGCGGGCTTGTATCGAGCAGTTGTCCCAGCGCCGATTGGTCAACGGGTATCCAAATGGTACCTTTCGTCCCGATGCCAGCGTTACACGAGCTGAGTTTGCGGTCTTTATGCTCAACGCCTTTCCTGATCTGCCACGATCGCGCAGTGCTCCAACGTTTCGTGATGTATCGCCTACCTATTGGGCTTACCGAGCGATTCGAGATGCTGCGGAACGCCAGTTTTTCTCTGGTTATCCTGATGGCACTTTTAAGCCAACTCAGCCGATTCCACGAGTGCAGGCGATCGCGGTAGTGACCAGTGCCCTAAAGCAGGTAGCGCCTAGTAATCCTGATTTGATTTTGCAGCAAAACTTTACTGATGCGGCTCAGGTGCCAACCTATGCCAAAGGCGCGATCGCAGCGGCTACCCTCAACCGTTTGGTAGTGAACTATCCTCAAGTTAAACAGCTACGGCCCAACCAAGGAGCCACCAGAGGCGAAGTCGCAGCCCTGCTTTGTCAGGCGCTAGCTCCAGGTGAAACGATTCTAGGGCAATATGTGGCTGGAAATTCCAGTCCTGGGACTCAAAACTTGTTTGCAATTCCGCCTGCAACCACTGGATTCCGGCGATTTTCTCAAGGATTAACCGTCGCTAGCATTGATGGACGCTATGGTTATATTGACACTACGGGCAAGACCGCGATCGCACCTCGTTTCAATGTGGCTTTGCCCTTTTCGGATGGCTTTGCAGCTGTAGGTGTGATTCCGGATGCCTCAGGGACTCGCTGGGGCTACATCGATCGGCAAGGGCAATGGCTGATAGAACCTCAGTTTGCTAATGCCGAGCCTTTCTCGGAAGGGCTAGCAGCGGTGAGAGTCGGCGATAAATTTGGTTTTATTGATCGTACTGGCAAGCTGGTGATTACGCCTCAATTTGACAGCGTGCTCTCGTTTACCGAAGGATTGGCAGCGGCGCAACTCAATCAGCAATGGGGTTACATCAATCCTCAAGGGCAGTGGGTAATTTCTCCGCAATTCTCTGGCTCAGTGAAAGCGTTTAGCGAAGGTTTAGCAAGAATTGAACGCGACAATCGTTTTGGCTTTATTGATCGGACTGGTGCGGTTGTGATTCCACCTCAATTTGTTGATGCTCAGTCTTTTGCTGGGGGACTGGCGGCTGTGCAAACAGAGGCGGGTTGGGGATATGTTGATAAAAGCGGCAAGCTCGTGATCCAGCCTCAGTTCTATCGTGCCCAGTCTTTCGCTGAAGGCTTAGCAGCTGTGTCAATCGCAAATAAATGGGGGTTCATTAACACTCAAGGGGCGATCGCCATTCCAGCTCAATTTTATGCCCCCCAAGCTCGAAGTGAGACAGGAGCCTCCGTAGAGCCTTTTGGGGGAGAGGTGGTTCTACCGTTCTCTGGTGGGCTGGCAATGGTACGGCTGGGCGACAAAGCAGGCTTTATTGATAAAACTGGAAAGTTTGCGATCGCGGCTCAGTTTGCCGATGCAGACTCTTTCTCCGAGGGGTTGGCACGGGTGAATGTGGGTGGACGCTGGACTGCTCAAGCTCTAGGTCCTGAAGGCCCGTATACAACTAGTTTTGCAGACGGCGAGTGGGGGTACATTCGTGTGCCTAGACGTTAATCAATCTGACCAAGCTTTAACCTGCTGGTGTAAAGGAATCTCAATGATAAATTCGGTTCTTTTTCCGGGAATGGAGATACAGTCTAGCGATCCACCGTGGTTTTCGGTAATGATTTGGTAGCTGATTGACATCCCCATGCCCGTTCCCTTACCTACTGGCTTAGTGGTGAAGAAGGGATTGAAGATATGCTGCTTTACCGCTGGAGACATGCCGGGACCATTGTCAGAAATCTTGATCACAACTTGGTTGTCAAGGTTGAGGTGAGTGCTGATGCGGATTTGGCTGGGTGACGCGATCAGTTCTTCCCAACTGCGTTGTTTGTTGTTTTCTTCCAAAGCATCGATCGCATTGGTCAGCACATTCATGAATACTTGGTTGAGCTGTCCTGCATAGCACTCCACCAACGGTAAGTTGCCATATTCTTTGATCACGGCGATCGCAGGGGATTCTGGCTTAGCTTTGAGGCGATTCTCCAAAATAATTAAGGTGCTATCAATTCCTTGGTGGATGTCAACTGCTTTGAACTCTGCCTCATCTAAGCGGGAGAAATTGCGGAGCGACAGCACAATTTGCCGAATCCGCTCGGCCCCCATCTGCATGGAAGACAGCAACTTGGGTAAATCTGCCCTGAGAAACTCTAGATCCATCGCTTTTGTCTCAGCTTCAATCACAGCAACTGGCTGAGGATAATGCTCCTGATACAAACTAATTAGGTTTAGTAGCTCTTGGATGTAGTCATGAGCAGGGGCCAAATTGCCATAGATAAAGTTGACAGGATTATTGATTTCATGCGCTACGCCTGCCACTAGTTGTCCGAGACTCGACATCTTCTCACTTTGGATCAACCGCGACTGAGTTTGTTGCAGTTCTTGAAGAGTGCTTTCTAAATCTTGGGTCTGCTGACGCAAGGTTGCAATCACCTGTTGCAATTGGTTTGTTCGCTCCTCAACCTGCATCTCTAAATTACGGTTATTTTCAGCGAGTAAGTTTTCTGTAGCTTGCAGAGCTGCGTTCTTGGCTTCTAGTTCTTGGGTGTAGGCTTCTAGGGTCTGCAACAATCTCCGGTTCTCATCAAAAATACGAGAAATCCTCTCAAACCAAGGCTGCCAACTACTGGGGATATCCAACTTTTCAGAGATAGATTCCTGTCCAGCTCCTTGGCTGGTAGTTTCGATATGTTCTACCAATTTGCGAGCAGGCTCAATAAATTCTCGGCGCGTTAGTTGACTGGCGGCAACGAGAATCAAACCCAGTCCAGGGAGAAGCGCTAGAAATAGCCAACTCGTCCCAGACAAAGCCTTTATAGCAAGGGCTTGCTGAGGTACCCAGAGAACTAACTGCCAGGGAGCATTAGTTAAGGGGTGATGCAAGACTAAATAGGAATCAATGGAGTTAACTTGGTCAGCGGGAGTTTGTAAGATTTGTTTTAACTGACTTTGTAGATTGGGTGGCAATGCTACTTGAGCTGATTTAACTTCCTTATCTGTAGAACTGACTAAATAAGGATGAGCTAACAACTGATCGTATTGATTAATTACAAATAAATTTGCTTGGCGATCGCGCTGAGCATCCGAGTTTTTAATAAAGTCATTCAGGACATCTAGGGTGAAATCTAAATCCACGGTGCCTAGAAAAGTATCTTGGTCATAGATAGGCTGAGCCACCGTCACCATCAAACCTTTACCCGCTGTATCTGTATAGGCGCGAGTCCAAAACCGTTGGCGTTGCGGATTATTTTCCGGTAACCCTAACTTGTAAAAATCCTCATTGTAGTCACCCTCTTTGAACAAATAATCTTTGCTGGGCACCCAAGGATAAAGAGTGACAAACTTACTTTTTGAGATGTAATATACCCAAGCCAGATTCGGGATATTTTTTTTGGATGACTGAAACAGAGCATTGAGCGCGATCGCCATCTCAATCTCTCGCTTAACGCCAGGTGATAGTTGCTCTAAAGAACCTTTACCACTCAAAGCTCCTACCATTTTTTCGGTAAAAGGCGGCTGGATAGGGTCCAGCGCAAAATAATCTTGATTCGGTAGATTCTTCAGTTGAGAGAACAGCGTCGAAGGCGGCTCACCTGGAGCATGAGTCAGCAAATAGGATTCAGCTTCCGTGTGCAGCGCACTGATATGGTCAGCCGCTCCTTTGACCAAATAGTTGAGGCTGGAGGCTTCTTCTAAAAATTTAGTTTGCAGTTGCTCTACTTCATTCTGGTAACGAGAACGAAATTGTAGGTAAAACAGCCCACATGATACGACAGTGACTAGCGAAAAGGTAGCCAGGATAATCCGGTTATACCCCCCAAAGAAATTGGCGCTAGAATGCTTGCCTCGGACGCTCTTTCGCATGGGTTATCAGCCACTCTCTCGTACATTAGCCTGCCTATTTGCAGGGTACTCACACTGGAGTGAGATAACCTCAGCCATTTCATGCAACAAACTGCGTGATCTGACCAGTCACACGATCAACTGAATAGGTGCAACCCCTTGGCGTAATTGATGTTGACGTTGCACCCAGGAGTACCGCACTAGAGGACGAACCAAGGGCGCAAACTGGCTCGCTCCCCAACGCAGGAAGGCACTATGCTCTAGAAGGTCAGCTTGGGCTGCTTCTTGGCGCTGAAGTTGCTGCACTCGGATAATTTCTGGTTCGCGATCGCCTTGAATCTGGGGTAATACAGCCGCGATCGCCATAGGTTCTGCTTCTGCCTGTAGTAGAGGCACTAGATGATTAGCCGTCACAATCACATCTCGCAACGCCATATTGATGCCTTGGGCGCGAATTGGAGACATGGGATGAGCCGCATCCCCCAGGAGCAACAGCCCTGGTACAGACCATTGGGGGCAGCGTCCCACGACCACCGATAGTAAAATCGGGCCTTCTAGGGTCGCGGCGTTTTGGCGGAAATGCTCAGCTAGCCAATCTGGGGAAGTGGCAGCTAGTCGCTCAGCCCAATTTACCTGCTGCCAATCTTTTGACTCCGATGAACGCAAAGCCCAACCCAGTTGAAGCTCGCCCTCGGAACTACGAAACAAACCTAAGGCATCACGATCTTGCAAAATCGAGTAAAAGACATTTTCCGATTCAAAGCGGGGATGATCGGCTAGCTTGAACCAGAGGATGTCAAAGCTCTGAGACTGTTGCTCTAGAGTCAAGCGCGATCGCTGACGCACAATGGAATTGCGACCGTCTGTCCCAATCACCAAATCCGCTGCGAGTTCACGACCATCGCTCAGCTTAATCCCTGCCACTCGTTGTTCCTGCCACAACAAGTCTTGCACAGGCGTGCCTTGCACCAACTCAAAGCTCGGATAAGTCTTTGCCTGCTCAATCATTGCTTCTAGCAAAGCCGTTTGCGACACTAGGGTACAAGGTTTACCCCCTGATTCGATCGGTTCCGCCACCCGAAACAGAAGTCGCTGGTTGAGCCAAAATTCCCAGGCATCCAAGGCGCGATGAGGAAGGCGATCGAGCACAGCAGATAAGCCCATTTGCTCTAGGGCATCCAGACCGCTCGGCATCAAACCCTCCCCCCGAAAGGTGCGCCGAAACGTGGGAGCAGCTTCTACGAGCTTCACGGAGATACCCCGCTGCCCTAGAAGCAGAGCCAGTGCCGCCCCCGCCGGACCAGCCCCAACAATTACAACCTGAGTCATGACTGAGAAGCGTTGATAGAACCTTGTAGTCTCATCTTCTCATGTCTGAAACCTAACCAATTTATAGCTCTGCTGGCTTGATACCCAGAAACCAATAGTTGGCTTGTTGCTTCAGTTGCTCCCAAACATGTCCGAGGGGGCGGCTTTGCGGTTCTTGCAGCCAGAACAAGGGTAATAATGCTACTAATCGCAGCCCACTAGAGATCACAAATAATTCTGTAATGCCATTAGAGCCTGCTAGTTGTGCTAACGTACCTCCCACCATTGCTCCCATTGCTCCACACACGCCACCGATCGCGGCAGTAATAGCAAAGTAGGTAGTATGGTGACGCACAGGGGCGATCGCTAATTGCAAATTATTAATGCAGAGATCGATCGCGGCTCCTGCTCCTCCTCCCAGTAGGTGCAGCAAGGGAAACCACAACCAAAGGGAGAGTGAGTTATGCCCCGTGCCTAACCACAGTAAGGGAATAATTGCCACCAAGATGCCATCTAGCACCAGAATGGGGCGATTACCAATGCGATCGGCTAATTTGCCCCAAAGCACCAGCATCAGTAATGTCGCGCCTGCGCCTAGGCCGTTGTAGAGCGTCACCCAACTCACGTCTACAGACAAGTTATCGAGCAAATAAAGATTGAAGAAAGGATTGCAGAGATTGACGCCAAAGGCCCACAGTCCAAAGTAGAGCAGATACATCAAAAAATGAGGATGCTTGAGCATGCTGATGTGAGCTGCGTCCGAGATAGGAACAGCAGCACTAGCACCCACCGTAGGCTCTGATTTAGTTGGAAGAGCAGCCAAGCGAGCTTGAGGGTTGACATCGGTCATCCCAGATTGACAACCTAAGCTGATCAGTCCTGCTACGATGCCCACCAACATCAGCACGCCAAATCCTTGAATGCTACCGCCGGGAAATCGAGAGACGGCCAGTCCCAACAACGGAATTGCTACCAAACTCGTCAAGCTAAAGGCACTATTACGAAAGCCAAAATAGCGCCCCCGTAACTGCCGAGGTACTAATGTCGCTAACCAAGCCAGCCAAGAAGCACTGCCGATCGCGCCTAATAGATGGGTTGCCAACATCACAGCCAACGTGGCAAGAATCAGGGTTTGGTTGCTGGTGGGGTGGGCACTAAAGGCGAGAATCGCGATCGCCAATGGCAACCACAACAAGCGCGAAATGCCATAGACGCAGAGGCTATACCACCGACGACTAATGGTGCGATCGGCCCAATAAGCGCCTAAAGGTTGCAGTAAGTTGGCCACCATTGGGATTGAGGCGAGCATACCGATCTGCAAAGTACTGGCATCTAGCTCTACAAGAAAATTACTGAGTAACACGCCTCCGGTGATATTGCTGAAGAGTGTGGCGAAAACACCATCCCAGGTAGAAGCGCGGAGGCTAGAGCGGATCGCAGATTTAGGAACTTTCGCGCTCAGGGGTGGAGCCACAGAAGGTTCCATCCTGGCGATCGATTCCGAAATCACTTCACCTAGAGAAAAGATGGTTTCTTCAGTTAAATAATTCGTCACCCAGTTTCATCCTTAGAGCTGTCAGCCTTAAGGGATTGGGGAACCCCTTAAGCGGTTGCAATCCTCAGTATTCCCAAGGTGCTAAATGGAGAGACAAATTAGTTCAATTGCGTGAATAAAGGATTAGTTACAGATGTCAGGGAAATAAAACATCATTACTAGCAAGCAGAGAATTTTGTCATACTTAATACAGAAATAAAATCGTTCATCTCCACCCACCTTGAGTAAGCTTGACTGAAATTTAAGTGAAACTTTAAGCGGGAGACGGAAGTAGGGGTTGTCCCGAAGGAACGCGCTTCATTTTGTCAGGCCAATTGGATGGAGCGTTGATATGAAAAATCAGTGGCAAAATTATCGCGATTGGAAATTAATTGCCAATTTGCAACCGCAACGGCAAACACAGGATTTACGGTTTAGCGATCGCCTGGCTCAGATTTGGCGATCGTTAGTGGATGCTGGGATTAAAGCATTTTCTGATCAAGAACAAACGGAACACTTAAATCGATGCTGGTCATTGGATGCTCCTCAGGGGCAACCTACCAACCCCTTCAATATTTGCCATTTGCTCTGGCTCAACGTGAGACAAGCTTTGAGCAATCAATTGATCACTTCTGAAGAACCTGAGATTCAGCAATTCAGCGATCGCGATGGCTCTCAGGGGTGGTCTGTTGCCAATCCTAGGACAGGTCAGAAGACCTATCTGCAATCTGAGGATGAGGTGCGGGTTTGGTTAGAGGAGCGTTTCTATCACTAATCTTTGATCGGGTCTAGGCGAAACAGCGTTCCAGTACAGAGGAGAATCGAATTAAGTCCAATAGAGAATTTGGGCTTGAGGAAAGCGCTGAGCAATTTCCCGCTCGAAGAACTGGCGGAGTTCTTTCATCGTATCTGTGTGGTAGACATACTTAATGCCACCAAACTTATTGCGTTTGACGCTGCGCGTAGACTCATCTAAATCTAGCTTGCTCTGGGGATACCACTGCTGCAACACTTCTTTAGAACCGGGAGTAAAGCGGTGAGAAATCAGCTCAAACGTCAGGTCACAGTCAAAATCTAAAGCGGCGCTAATGTCGTCGAATAGCTGGGTGTAATGCTGCTGCCAATCTTCGATCGGCATGATGGGAGCAATGACCAAGCCAATCGGATAACCCCCGCCCCCTTGCTCTCGTGGCAGAGCTAATTGCCGCAGGGCAGCGAGTCGAGCCGCGACTGAAGCCGTACCTCCCTCAAAGCGACCAGAGACAGGGGTAGCATTGACACTAGCACGACAGCGCGTATGGCCATTATGGGGCAAGTCTAGCAAGCTCTCTACCGCATCAAACTTGGAAACCCAGCGTAGGTAGCCGTCCTCACGAGTGCCGAAGTAGCGAATACACTCGGCTAAGCTGCCTGTGAGATGTTCAATGCCGAGCGGGTCAGTGTAGCAACTCACCTCAAAACTGGTTGCTTGGCCTTCTCGTTCGTAAGCAGCCAAATTATCTAAAATCTGGGGTAGGTTGGCGTAGGCTCGAATCACTGGAGGCCCCTGAAGGCTGCCCGCCAAGTAGCAGTACTGGCAGTGAGCGGGACAACCCTCGGCTAAGTGAAATTGCCAATCGGCGGAGGGTGGAATGGGGCTGAGCTTAAATTGGCTCGGCGGCGCAGTTACCACAGCCAAAGTTCGCTTGGCAATATCGTAGGTTTCGCGCTCGGTCTCTCCACGTAAATTGGTTAAGCGATTGCGGGGTAACTCTTCAATCGGCAAGTTGAGCGATCGCACCCGCTCTAGAATTCGTTGTCCCCCAGCCTCCTCTAAAGCTGCTGGTGTGAACAGAACGCGATCGGGTATCCATAAGCGGGGCTTTGCAGTTCCAAAGGTAGATGTCCTTGCAGGGGCAGTAGAAGTAGAGCTAGCAACCGTTGTAGGTAAAGACAAAATCGGTTCTCCGCACTGGAACTACATCTATTATGGTTGAATTCAAATAAGGCGAAAACATAAATCAGGAGCGGATTTCAACCTGTTTGAAGTAGGGTTTGTACGGTCACCGCAAACTCTGTAATGGGACCAAACACTGTGCCAAAAGAATCTTCTATGTGGATCGTTGCAGTACCACCACACCCGTTTTATCTTCTCTCAATCTTGAGCTACATGACATCAATCCCGAAAAAGACTAAGATCTTTGCCTTGTCTGGAATGTTGACTCAACAGCTCGTACACTTTCCCGCAATTCTTTGTCAGGATAAATGCAACGGCAACGTCTCTCGCATCGGTTCCGTCAAAATGTACTAGGGGTGCCGCTTCGGGTAGCGCTCATTGTGCCCTTTGTCCTGCAAATTTCAGCGGCGGTAGGACTCACCGCCTATTTTTCCTTGAGGGATGGCCAGAGAGCGATTAACGAGGTGGCTGCTAAGTTGAGGGATGAACTTACAAGCCGTATCCAGCAACATCTGATTGATTATTTAGAAACTCCGCAACTCGTAACGCAGATTAATGCAGATTTGGTGCAGTTGGGCGAGTTGGATTTGCAGAACCCCCAGAGTCTAGAGCGCCATTTTAGTTGGCAAATGCAGTTGTTCCCGTCTCTAAGTCCGATCGCCTTTGGTAGCGAGCAAGGCGAGATTCATGCGGTCGATCGCTTGCCAGATGGTACTCTTGTTATTCGAGCTATCGATCAATCCACAAACAGGCAGTACCACACTTATAAGGCAGGCCCGCAGGGCGATCGCCAAAAACTGATTCGAGTTAATACAACTTTTGATCCTCGTACCCGCCCTTGGTACCAGAAAGCGGTGCAAGCAGGTAAACCCACCTGGACACAAGTTTATCCATACTTCTCTTCTCTGGGCCTAGCTGTCAGTGCCACGCGACCGATTTATGGCGAGGGGGGTACTTTGCTAGGAGTGACGAATGCCACGGTGTCGCTCTCAGAAATCGGCGAATTTCTCAGTCGTCTCAAAGTGGGTCGTTCTGGCCAGACCTTTATTATGGAGCATTCAGGCAACTTAATCGCTAGCTCGACTGCGGAGCTGCCTTTTGTGCCAAGTCAGTCAGCAATCCCCACGGAGCGACAACGGTTGAGTGCGATCGCTAGCAGCAATCTCGTCACCCGCGCGACTGCTCAACAGATACAGAACCACTTCGGCAGCTTCGACAACATTCAGCATCGCCAACAACTAGACTTTGCCATTGCAGGTAGACGACAGTTTGCTCAAGTCATGCCCTTTACCGACCCCTATGGATTGGATTGGGTGATTGTGGTGGTCGTGCCAGAAGCCGACTTTATGGAGCATATCGCAGCTAATAGGCGAACCACCATTTTGCTTTGTTTAGGCGCATTGCTCTTGACAATAGTTGTAGGCGTGTTGACTTCTCATTGGGTCACTCAACCGATCCTGCGCTTATGCGCTGCCTCAGAGGAAGTCGCGGCGGGTAAATTTGATCAAAGTGTGCCCTTGGGCGGCATTCATGAATTCGAAGTTTTAGCCCAAGCTCATAACCAAATGACCGCTCAACTACTAGCATCTTTTACAGAGCTGGCAGCAGCCAAAAATGAGCTAGAGTTGCGGGTTGAGCAACGAACTGTGGAACTTCAGGAACGAACCTCACAACTCCAGCGATCGCTCGAATTTGAGGCTATGCTGAAGCGAGTCACGGATAAAGTGCGGGACAGTTTTGACGAAGCCCAAATTCTAGAAACAGTGGTTCAGGAATTAAACCAAGCTCTCACGGCTGAATGCTGCAATGCAGCGATGTATGACCTAGAGCAAAACATCATCATCATTCACTACGAAGCTGCTAGACCAGGTTGGCCTTCTAGTCAAAGTACCGCTTTACCTGTAGAAACATCTGCTGATGTTCACCAAGCTCTTTTTAACGGTCAAACGGTACAGTTTTGTCGGTTGGTTCCCAAGTTTGACAGACCTCAAGCAGCTATTTTGGCTTGTCCAATTTTTGATAGTCAGGGAGTCTTAGGAGATCTATGGCTGTTTCGCCTGCCTAACTTTGTATTCGATGACCTAGAGATTCGCTTAGTCCAACAAGTTACCAACCAGTGCGCGATCGCCATTCGTCAAGCTCGACTATATCAAGCAGTCCAAGCTCAAGTGACGACTCTACAAAATCTCCATCAGCTAAAGGATGATTTTCTCAGTACTGTCTCTCACGAACTCCGCACACCTATCTCCAACATGAAGTTAGCAATTCATATGCTAAAACTGTCTCCTAGCCCAGAGCGGCAGCAACGGTATTTAGACATATTGCAATCTGAGTGTGGGCGAGAAGCTAGCCTGATCAATGATTTGTTAGATTTGCAGCGACTAGAGGCAGATCGCTATCCCCTATCTGTTGAAACCATTGATCTGCGAGACTGGGTTACTAATGTAATTGAACCCTTCTTATCACGCATCCAAGAGCGGAACCAAAAGTTCAGCGTTGACTTGCCCTCTGAACTGTTACCCATTCAATCAGATAGCAATAGTTTAGAGCGCCTTTTGAGTGAGCTTCTGAACAATGCCTGTAAGTACACTCCGCCCCACAGCGCCATCCAGCTCCGGATTGAGCAGTCTCTCAATTCATCCCACCCCAACCAAACTCTAACTCCTACGACTCGGTTTGAGGTGAGTAATCAAGTCGAAATTCCCGCTACGGCTCTTTCCCATATTTTTGAGAAGTTTTACCGAGTTCCCAATGCTGACCCCTGGAGACAAGGGGGAACAGGATTAGGACTTGCTTTGGTGCAGAAGCTAGCAGAGCAGCTAGGGGGGGAGCTTCAGGTAGAAAGTAGAGCAGGCTGGACAACTTTTTGGGTGTTGTTTCAGGATCTAGCGGAGTAAGGGCAGGTCTTGTGCCTGTCTGGGCCTACCATTCACCAAACAGGGCACCCACGAGAGGTACCCTGACAATCGTTATGCTAATTAGAAATTGCTTGACACAATACTAGCTAGTATTTATTCGCCGCTAAAGGCATCCTTGATGCTGTCAACCGCACGCTCAAATGCATTGACATTGTGATCAATTGCTTCCTGAGTCCGAGCAGCATCTTCATCGGCTCTCTTTTCAATGCGAGCAACATCTCTCTGAGCTTTGCGCTGAATCGGGTTGGCAGTGCCGTCAGTTGAGTCCTCAACGCGACTTGCATTTTTGTTGGCAGTTTCCTTCACTTTCTCTGCCGCATCTCGAACAAAACCTTTGTTTTCCTTTTTAACTTGATCCCCCACATCTGATGTTGCAATCAGGGTAGTAGTAGGAGCAGCGATCGCTGAGGGGTTAGAGAAAAACGCACCTTGCCAAGCGAAAGCGATCGCTAACACACAAAGCAAAGTCGTAGTCATCAAACGGCCTACAGTCGAAAGCTGTCTTACCAAATAATTCAGTTTCATAGAATTCAATCCGTGTAATAACATTTAGCATTCTACTTTTACTTGATTTAGCCCGCCGACTAAACCACCCTCGGATAGAGTCCGTCTGGCATAGCTGCTAACCCTTCCTTCAGTTATCACACGGGTATCGCACAAGCATTTCTGGTTTGGAACTGTAATGACTTGGTGGCTTTGCCGCCCATCCCCCTTAGAAGCCTTCCAAAAAATCAGGGATATCCAGCACATGAAAGTAAACTAAGGCTGCAGCTATGAGGGTGTAGAGGGTTGAGCCGCCCAGTCCAATCAGCACATCCCGTTTGGTATTTCGTTTCTCGTCGCTCAGAAACATATCCGTTGCTCCAAACTGCATCATGAGAATTCCCAGCACATTTGAGAGCCAGTACCCGATGAGTGTACCGGAGAGAAACCAGTCTGGATTGAGCAAACGAACTGCATAGCCAAATAGGAGAGCGATCGCTGGCCTGCTTGAGCGCGGACCGAGAGTTCATCGGCAAAGACTGGTTCCGCTACTTACGGCAAGAGCCACGCACCCCCTTGCGCAAAGTTCCAAAACAGCTAAAACGCAAGTATGATTAACTCCGTGGCCCAGCAATCCTAAACAGTACTAGCTTGCATGTCCTCCGATTTTTGTCCGGTACTTACAGCAATCTTCAGATTGATAAGCCCCAGGTGCAGTGCTAGGCAGTTGCTTTATCTAGAGAATCGTATGGCTTATTCAAGCGGAAACTGCTGTAAGGCATCGGCACATTAAATCACGAGTCATCACTCCATGAATCATTTCATCTTTTGGGCACTTGGGTTTGGCACCTTATGGGTCGGTCTGAAGCTATTTGACGATGAGGTGATTCTGATTGTCTCTATTTTTGTCGGTTTAGGTTTCATCCTGGCTGGGCTGATTACGGCTCCGCTGCCGCTGCAAATTCTGATTGAAATCACATCAGTGATCGTCTTGTTCAATGTTTGTATGCAGTGTATTCAACGGGGCGATCGCTCTTAAAGCGCTCTCTACAACCTATAGTTAGAGAGCGCTTTGTTGCTTCTATGAAAGGTCTGCAAATCCTCTACTGGACTGGCAAGGCTAAAGATGTGCGTTAACCTGGGTTGATTCTGTCGCTTCAAAGACAGGATAAAGGTGCTTGAGTTTGACTCTGGCGTCGTGGGTGGAATGCCGTTGGGCATTTTGACGAGACAGGGATACGGGTTGGCGCTAAATTGATCTGGTTACATGTCGCGTGTAGCGGGGCATTGGCCCACTACTTCATCCACCCGAAACGAGGTCAGGTGGCGATGGACGCGATGGGGATTCTACCCCACTTTACAGGCACAAGCGTTCACGATGGCTGGTCAAGCTATGCGCTCACTATGGATGTCAGCATGGCTTGTGCAACGCTCACCCCCTGCGCGAGTTGCTGTTTGTGATGGAACGCTACGGGCAATGTTGGGCAGAGTCGATGATGAGCTTACTGATTGAGATTAAAACCCAAGTCAAGAGGTCGCCCTAAACAAAGTCCACCTAGAAACTTACTGAATCGTCTGGCCTAGCAATCGGCAGTGCTCGCTTTTATGTATGACTTTCGAGTGCCGTTTGATAATAATCAGGCGGAGCGGGATTTACGCCTGATGAAATTGCGGCAGAAGATTTCGGGAGGCTTTCGTTCCATCAAGGGCGCTCAGATGTTTTGTTGCATTCGAGGCTATCTTTCCACCCTCACAAAGCAAGGCATTGATGTGCTGGATGCGCTTCAACAAGTGTTTGCTGGAACCCCTACTTTCCCTGTTCTCCTACCTGAGTAGTTACTCAAATCTAGCGTGCTTGACCTCACCGCGATCGGCTACTGTCACACGCTTTCCTATTCATGTAGGAAGTCTGATGTACCTGTTCCAGCTTGATTCATACCCTCATTCAGTAACGCCCGGATTGGCTCGATCGCAACCCGCCATTCAAATGGGCTACGGTAGCGATCGCCGCTGCCTGTGGATTTGCTGCCATATTCAGCGAACTTTCTTGAGTAGTGATCTTGAGACTAAGGGATCGCTTCGGGTTCGGGTTCGGGAATAGGCTCTGGTTCTGGTGCAGCCTCTGGGATCGGCTCTGCTTCTGGGATCGGTTCGGGTTCGGGAATAGGCTCTGGTTCTGGTGCAGCTTCTGGGATCGGTTCGGGTTCGGGAATAGGCTCTGGTTCGGGAATAGACTCTGGTTCTGGTGCAGCCTCTGGGATCGGCTCTGCTTCTGGTGCTGGAGAATCTGCTGGTGAGCTAGATTCCACTGGGGGCTGTGGAGTTTCCGAGCTATCTGCTGATTCTGGATTCGGTATAGCAGAGGGGCTGGCAGTAGTCGATGGAGTATTCGTGGTTGTGGTAGTCTCTGAGCTTGCTGGTTGATCTACGGCAGCAGATGGGACTTCAGGAATCTCAGATGCAACGGGTTCTGGGGCAGGTTCAGAAACAGTGATACTGCGGCGTTCTTGTGGGCGATCGCGCGCTGAATCCTTATCAGTGAATTCAACTACAATCCGGACCCTATCGCCAGCTTTGGCTCCTTCCCAGTCACTCTCTTTCTCTAATTGCTCACGAGCTTGCTCTAATGCAGCTTCGTCCAACACACTGTTACCGCTGGATTTGGAGAGAGTAACCTGTGGCTTTCCTCCCTCGCCGAAGCTAAAGATTAGCTCAGGCTCACCTTTAGCTCCATTAGCCTCCTTGGGACGTACAAACGTAGCATTTTCACAACCTTGACATGTAATCTCGCGCGATTGGTTGCCTCGCTTAGGCGGCTTCTCTGCCGGAGGAGTTTGGCTAGCACCTGTTTGTGATCCTGGGTTCTTGCCATCACCCGAGCCTGGGCCTAAACCAGTACCTGGTCGGCTTGGCCCAACCGCTGTGCTCGTGCCTTGTCCAGAACCATTTCCGGTCGAACTACCTGTAGTTGAGCTGCCTGTGGCACGACTTGAGGTTGTAGCAGAAGCATTCGAGCTACTGCGATTTGCAGTGGGTTGGCTAGCTCGTTCGCGAGGACGCCATAGGTCTTGTAGAAAATTGTTCGAGTTGCGCGGAGCGGGGGGGGGTGCCTTCGCGACTTCCTCTTTTGGTTTTTGCTCTGCCACGGGAGAGGGAGTTGCTTCAGTCGTCTCCGCCTGGGGTTCGGGAGTTGGTTCTTGGGGTTTATCTTCAGCTACAGGTTCTTCGGGAGGTGGCTCTGGGGTTGGCTCTTCAGGCGTAGGCGATGGCAGATCTTCAACGACTGGAGCGGGGGTTGGTTCGGGTGGGGGTTCTGGGGTTAGCTCTTCAGGCACTATAGGGTCTGGGAGAGCCGCTTCAACAGCAGGGGTAAAGGATGCTGGAGCAGCTGCTAGTACAGTTGTGGTACCCGCTTCCTCTGTACCAGCAGCAGTTGCGACCTCAGTCTCCACCGTTGCTTCTGGGAGGTTCTCTGGTTCGGGAGTTGGCTCGGTTAACTCTTCTTCTGGCGTATCAGTCGCGACGATGAGGATCTCTTCTACCTTTGTCTGCTCTGGCTTCCAGAAATTATTGACTTTCAGGCACAGTCCAACTCCGTGCAAGGCAAATGATCCCGCAAGACTGTAAGCAATAAACCGCTTGAGGGTCTTCTCTTGCTGTTCGCGTTGTTGAAAAACCGTGTCTGAGAATGTCATTTGCTTTACTGTTTGCTGGGCGGTGAATAGTTATTGCAAATATTTCTAGTTGACTTGCCCATCCTAAAATTCAACGGCTGTACTGTCAATCCATTAATTGCTGTTAACTAGCTGCTTCGCCTAACACTAGAACAACTGAATCAAAGGCTTTTGAGGTACTGGTACCTTCAGATACAGGAAGTTAAAGCACTTTAAAGGGTTCTAAAATAATAACTGCTGTAATGCGAATACTTGACATTAATTACTGCAAGACCTAATCTCTTTTGAGAAGAGATGTCAATAGTGAGTCTCTTCAATCATGCTTCTCTGAAATTATTTTGCTGGCTCCCAAGGTCAGCTCTATTGCCGTGTGAGCTAGAAATGCTAATTGTTGAACTGTTTCTTGCAGGTGGCGTCGTCATGTTTCCCCTGTTGGGGTTCTCGATTGTGGCGATCGCCTTGATTATTGAACGTTTGACCTTTTGGTTCCGAGTTAATCGGCGGCAAAAGCGAGTAATCCGCGATACACTTCGCATTTATCCCCATGATTTTGATAGCGCAATACTCAAGCTCAGACAAAATGCTGACCTCCCGATCGCTCGTATCTTTTTAGAAGCTTTGGAAGTCGATCACTTTCCACCTCACGCCTTTCGGCTAACGCTAGAAGGAGCGACACAGGCAGAGTTGCCCATGTTTAGACGGTTTAATTCGGTCTTTGACATGATTATTGCGGCATCTCCCTTGCTAGGGCTGCTAGGAACTGTTCTGGGTTTAATTCGCTCATTTGCCTCCCTCAACTTGGGAAGTGTTGGCAGTGAGAGCGCCGTGCAGGTGACGGGGGGTATCAGTGAAGCCCTGGTTTCAACTGCGGCAGGTCTGATTGTGGCGCTGTTTACGCTAGTTTTTACTAGTCTCTTTCGGGGCTTCTATCGACGGCAGCTTGCGGCAATTCAAGAGTATGGCAGTCAGCTTGAAGTTCTGCATCTCAGCCGTCATGAAGGTTTTAGTTCAGTCTCAAAAGTGATGAGTTAAGCAGTTATGAACATTCCCGAAGAGGCAGATGATATTCCTCAAATTAATATCGTGCCGATGATTGATGTCATCTTTGCCATCTTGACATTTTTCATCATGTCATCTTTGTTTTTGACTCGCTCCGAGGGACTACCCGTCAACTTACCTAAGGCGCAAACGGCTCAGTCGCAACAACAGAGCAAAATTGCAGTCACCGTTGACGCGCAAGGAAACGTGTTTCTCAATCGCCAACCAACCACAGTTCAAGATTTACCAGCGAAAGTCAAAGCTATGATGGCAAATGGCTCGGAGGCGTTGGTGGTAGTCAATGCCGATGAAAAGGTTCCTCATGGTGAAGTAATTACGGTGATGGATCAGTTACGCACTATAGAAGGCGTGAAGATGGGAATCTCAACTCGTCGTCCTTAAGCATGGTGAATGAGGAGATGAGGAAATGGGGAGACGATTCAAACTCCTCAACTAGAGGGAAAAACCAACCCTATAAGTTCCAGCTTGTCGGTCTGGTTGTGGGGATTTTTCTGTTGATCGGTTGCCTGATGCTCAGCATTACGTTAGGGGCAGCCGATGTTGATCTTGCTACTGTGTGGCAAGCTCTAACGGCTTTTGATGGCTCCACCAATCACCTGATTATTACCAATGTGAGGTTGCCGAGAGCCTTAGTGGCACTGTTGGTGGGGGCGGCGTTAGCTGTGGCAGGTGCCCTGATGCAAGGGTTAACTCGCAATCCCCTCGCTGATCCGGGAATTTTAGGCATTAGCACTGGGGCAGCCTTCGCAGTGGTGCTATCTACGTTTTTCTGGGGGAATGTATCGGTTCAAGTACAGGCCTGGGTAGCGTTTGCTGGAGGGGCGATCGCGGCTGTTAGTGTCTACTTGTTAAGCTCTGTGGGACGCAGTGGCATTACACCTCTAAAGCTCATTTTGGCAGGGGCCGTTTTGAGCTATTTGTTATCTGCCCTCACCACAGGAACTTTGATCTTGAGCCAGCGCACCTTAGATGAAGTGCGGTTTTGGTTAGCAGGCTCAGTGGCAGGACGCGATCTCAATATTCTCTTGCAGGTTCTCCCTTACCTCCTAATTGGGCTAGTCCTAGCTTTTAGCATGGGTAAACAAATTACAGCGCTAACGTTGGGTGAAGATGTCGCGAAAGGGTTAGGGCTAAAAACTGGATGGGTCAAGGCGATCGCGGCTTTGGTAGTAGTACTGCTGGCAGGTAGCGCTGTGGCTTTAGCAGGGCCGATCGGCTTCATCGGTTTGGTGGTGCCTCACATCGTGCGCTTTTGGGTGGGAGTCGATTACCGTTGGTTGTTGCCTCATGCCGCTGTGTGGGGGGCAATTTTGCTATCTCTGGCTGATCTCGCTGCCCGCTTAGTGATCAAACCTCAGGAGCTACCCGTTGGCATTATGACCGCTTTGGTAGGCGCTCCGTTTTTTATCTACCTGGCGCGATCGCAAGTAAAACGGTGAGAGGGATGCAATGAAACCAATAGAACCGCCTTGGCTAGTCATTCGTTCATCCGCTTGGCCACTCTCATTTAAGATTAACCGCCGGGCTCCGCTGGTGCTGCTGGGTCTTGCGGTTGCTGCGCTGCTGGTCATGATCTGGAGCGTGGGCTATGGGGAGTATCCGATTTCACCATTGGATGTGATCAAAACTATCTTAGGGTTGCCGACTACTAACCCTGATGATGCTTTTGTAATCAACACCTTGCGCTTGCCCCGCGTCATTGTGGCGTTTTTGGTAGGGGCTGGGTTAGCGATCGCTGGCACTATTCTGCAAGGGCTGACTCGCAACCCTTTGGCATCTCCAGAAATTGTGGGCGTGCAAGCGGGTGCAGGTTTAGCCGCAGTATCTTTGATTGTGCTGTTTCCCTCTCTTCCTGCCTTTGTTTTGCCCATTGCTGCCTTTGCAGGAGCCTTCATCGCAGCGCTGTTAGTTTATGGATTGGCTTGGGAGCGGGGTAGCGCCCCAATTAGGCTGATTTTGGTGGGGGTTGGTGTGGGTGCGATCGCCTCAGCTCTTAGTAGCTTGTTAATTACCTTTGGCAATATTGAGGATGTCAGTCAAGCTTTGGTTTGGTTAGCAGGTAGCGTCTATGGCCGCACTTGGGAGCATGTGCAAGCGTTATTGCCTTGGTTGGGAGTGTTCATTCCACTCTCTTTATTGTGCGCTCGTGATCTAAACACGCTTAACTTAGGAGATGAGGTTGCCCGTGGTTTAGGTGTGCCGATCGAGTGGCAGCGCGGCTTATTGCTGATCACTTGTGTGGCTTTGTCGGGAGCAAGTGTAGCGACAGCAGGTACAATCGGGTTTGTGGGTCTAATGTCACCCCATTTGGCACGTCAGTTGGTTGGCCCTGCTCATGAGGGACTGCTACCGACAGCGGCTTTGGTAGGTGGGTTGACGGTGGCTCTCGCTGACTTTTTGGGGCGATCGCTCTTTGCCCCGATCGAACTGCCCTGTGGGGTGATTACTGCTGTAGTGGGTGCGCCCTATTTTCTCTACCTGCTCTATCGAAACCGGAATGCATAAACGCACCTCAATGGAACCAGCACTCACCGCTCAGCAACTCACCCTGGCATACGATCGGGCTACTATTATTCGAGATTTGCATGTAGACATTCCAGTTCAGCAAATCACCGCTTTAGTGGGTCCTAATGGTTGTGGCAAATCTACCTTGCTCAAAGGACTCGCCCGATTAATCAAGCCTCAGAGTGGTGTGGTGTATCTGGATAACGTAGCGATCGCCAAACTCTCCACCAAAGAAGTTGCTAAGCGCTTGGGTATGCTACCCCAAAACCCATCTGCTCCCGAAGGTTTGACTGTACGTGAACTTGTAGCTCAGGGACGCTATCCTCACCAGAGTTGGTTGCAACAATGGTCGAAAGAAGATGAACGGTTGACGGAACAAGCCTTAGCGATCACGGGCATGACGGAACTGAGCGATCGCCCGCTCGACAGCCTTTCCGGGGGACAACGCCAGCGAGCCTGGATTGCCATGTCTTTGGCCCAAGACACAGACATCCTACTGCTGGACGAACCTACTACATTTCTAGATCTGGCTCATCAAATCGAAGTTCTAGATTTGCTATATGAGTTGAACCAAACCCAAGGACGTACAATCGTCATGGTGTTGCACGATTTAAACCAAGCTTGTCGCTACGCAGATTATTTAGTGGTGATGCGGCAGGGAAATATCTACGCTCAGGGTATGCCACCAGAAGTTATGACTGAATCCCTAGTAGAAGAGGTGTTTGGCGTCAAGAGCAGCATTATCCGCGATCCCATCGCAGGCACACCTATGTGCATCCCGATCAGCCAAAAAATGCCTATGAAACGCAACTATGTGCGACAGCAGCCCTAATCTTTACAAGCTGTAACTGTATCACCTGTAAGGGGCTTGCAAATAAATAAGATACCAGTCACTCTAGCAAGAATGGAGCCGGGAGTTCCCTCCCTTGCTCAAGCTTGCTAGTGAAGGAAACCCTCCAACGATGTTCAATGACACGATTAAAGC